>JAKJFL010000001.1:0-23387 GCA_022704935.1 Candidatus Rifleibacteriota bacterium | reverse complement strand
CACATTACCCAGCTCACATCCGCGGCGTTCGACGCCAGACTGAGCGTGAGAATCGAGATCGACAGCGGTCATCACCGGTGCGGACTTCCGCCGGGAAGCGGCGTCGTCCGTCTCGCGCAGAAGATCGCGGCTGCACCTGCCCTGATACTCGACGGCGTTTTCACCCACGCCGGTCACGTCTACGCCGCGACAACGCCCGGGGAGCGTCGCCTGATTTCCGAAACCGAAGGTCGTTCCGTCGCCGACGCGGCGATGATGATTCGGGACGCGGGCATACCATGCCCGAACGTCAGCGTTGGATCGACGCCGACATGGCGTATCTCGGGGACCGTTCCCGGCGTGACCGAGGCGAGACCCGGCAACTACGTGTACAACGACGCCATCCAGGTCGGGCTCGGCGTCGCAGCACCGGAAGACTGTGCGTTCACGGTGCTCGCAACCGTCGTCGACGTCTACGACGACCGTTTCGTCATCGATGCCGGAAGCAAGGCGATGGGCCTCGACAAGGGAGCCCACGGCCTGGAGTTCCTGAAGGGATACGGCATTATCCACGCATCCAACGGAGCGATTGTCCGAGAATGGGTCCTGACGCGCCTCTCCGAAGAACACGGTATCGTCCCTCTCGAACCCTCTTTTCCAAAGCCGGTCATCGGCGACCGTCTCTCGATCGTCCCCAACCACTCATGCGCCGCCGTGAATCTATATTCCAGAATACACTACATCGACACGAACGGCGTCGTTCAGCCATATCACGTCATCGGTCGACACGAATGATTCGTGCCAGGGTAGGGACAGAGCGGGTTTGAAAACAGCTCCTACGCAAACAGAGATTCTTTTGCGCTCTCCGTGATGAAGCTGTTTCTCCACCGGTTCCTGATTCGGCTGGACAATCGGGCGTCGAACGGGTATTGTATCTGATCGCGATACGACACGTACCCCGAGAAACATTCAAGACAAGGTGAGGAATCCATGGCAGAATACAAAGATACGGTCGGCAAAGGCGAACTTCTGGGCCATCCCATAGGGCTCGTCGTCCTGTTCTTCACGGAAATGTGGGAGCGCTTCTCCTACTACGGCATGAGAGGCCTGCTCAAGCTGTACATGGTGAATTTCCTTTTCGTGAACATGCGACAGCAATTCCAGGGCAACACAGAGATGCTGATTCCGGGCATGCCGGATGACATCCTGTTCTGGCCGACCCTCCAGAAACTCATCCCGGGCGAAGTCGGCGCACAGGCCTCGATGATTTACGGTCTATACACCGGTCTCGTTTATCTGACCCCGGTCTTCGGCGGCATGATAGCAGACAAGTATCTCGGCCAGCGCAAAACTGTCGCCATCGGCGGCACCCTGATGGCGATCGGCCAGTTCATGCTGATGTCGCCGAACCTGTTCTTCGTCGCCCTCCTGTTCCTGATCATCGGGAACGGCGCGTTCAAGCCGAACATCTCGACTCAGGTCGGTAACCTGTATCAGCCCGGCGATCCGCGCAGAGACGGCGCGTTCACCTACTTCTACATGGGCATCAACCTCGGCGCCTTCCTGACCAACTTCGTCTGCGGCACCCTCGCCGCCCTCTACGGCTGGAAATATGGCTTCGGCGCCGCCGGCGTCGGCATGCTGCTCGGCGTGACGGTCTACCTGCTTTCGCAGAGCTATCTCGCCCCCGACAACATGATGAAGAGCAAGGAAGAGAAGCACGAGGACGACGTTCAGACGCCCGAAGTCCAGGAAACCGGCTCGGGCACGACACTCACGATCGTCAACGGCCTGCTCGGCATCGACGTCCTGATCGCCATCGCGCTTCCCATCTGGGGCTTCATGACCTCGTTCTCCCTCAATATGATCATGGGCTTCCTGTTCACCATCACCGCCGCTTTCTTCATCAACGGTCTGCGTAAAGCGAAGCCGGCCCTCACCGAGTCCGAATGGCAGGGAATCGCGGCCCTCGTCGGCTTGTGCGTTCTCAACATAGTCTTCTGGTCGGTGTACGAACAGCAGGGCAACACGATGCAGAGCTGGGCCGACGAACAGACGGTGTGGCCGATCATCTTCGGCTTCCAGATTCCCTCGACCTGGTTCCAGTCGTTCAATCCCGGCGTGATCTTCCTGCTCGCGCCGCTGCTCGACATGTTCTGGGCCTGGCAGAACCGCCGCGGCAAGGAGCCGAGCAGCGTCACGAAAATGGCCATCGGCAGCGTCATCCTCGGCCTCTCGTTCATCGTCATGGTCGTCGGCGTGAGAATGGTCGGCGATACGAAGGGAAGCCCCTTCTGGCCGCTGTTCTGCACCTTCCTGCTGACGATCGGCGAGCTGTATCTGTCACCGGTCGGTCTGTCGCTGGTCACCAAGGTCGCCCCGGCCCGCGTCGTGTCGATGATGATGGGCATGTGGTTCCTGTCCAGCTTTGCCGGCAACTATCTCTCCGGCTACATCGGCACCTTCTACGAGAACAAGACGCTCTCCAAGGAGGCCTTCTTCTGGCTGCTCACCTTCCTCGGTCTCGGAACGGGCGGTCTGATGTTCGCCTTCAACAAGCCTCTCAAAAAGATTCTCGGGTAACCGAAAATCCCAGAAAAGGGCCCGAAAGGGCCCTTTTCTTTTTGAGAACCGATCCGCAGATGTGGCAGATGGCTTGCTTCGGGGCGGGATGGCGGAGTATATCTGGATGAATTCACGATTCACAACACATGTTCGGGAACAATTCCTCATGTATGCCAACACATCGATGAAACAAGGTTCACGGGTCGGCATCGTCATGCTGACCTGGAACCAGAAGAAGATGACGCTCGAAGGGCTCGATGCGCTGCGACGACTCGATGGGCCGAAACCCCGTATCGTTCTCGTCGACAATGGAAGCGTCGACGGCACCTGTGAGGCTGTCCGGGCCGCGTTTCCCGAGGTCGAGGTTCTCGGGCTTCCCGTGAACGAAGGGTTCTGCGCCGCGAACAACCGGGGAGCGGAACTCCTGCTGAAAGATCCCGTGGTCGAATACGTGCTGTTCGTGAACAACGATATCGATCTCGAACCCGACTGCGTGAACCTGCTCGCCGCGTTCATGGACGCAACCCCGTCCGCCGGGGCCTGCGGGCCGTTGATTTTCTACAACGAGCCGCGTGACATCGTCTGGGCCGCGGGCGGCCGCATCTTCACAGACCTGATGTGGTTCCCGCCGATCCTCCGCGATCGGCCCTGGCGATGCGGGAACACGCCGCGACGCATCGATTACATCCACGGCTGCGCGCTGATGGTGCGACGTTCGGTGATCGAGAAGATCGGCATGTTCGACGAGCGTTTTTTCATCTACCACGACGAGGTCGACTGGTGTCATCGCATGGCCAGGGCCGGCTGGGACGTCTGGCTCGTTCCTGCCGCGCGGCTGTATCACAAGGTTTCCCAGGTCGTCGGCCAGCACAGCCCGATGATGATCTACTATACCTCGCGCAATAAAATGCTGTTCTGGTGGAAGCACGGCAGCCTCTCGGACATTCCGAAATTCTACGCATTCCACCTCTGGAAACTTGTCCGCATCTTCGCTCGCGCCGGCTCACCCTGGGCTCTGATCTCGCTTTTCAAGGCCCTGCTCGACGCGATGACGGGAGGCTTCGGACGCGGTCACATCGAGGCCGCGAGAAAGAAGAACTGAGATGGACCTCGATCTGTTCAAACGGTGGATGTGGCTGAGGACGCTGTATCTGAAATGGAATCTCCCGGTCCGGTATCCGATGATTCTCAACATCGAGCCGACGAACCGGTGCAATCTCGCCTGTGCGATGTGCCCGCGCTCGATCAGCGGCCGTCCGGTCGTCGACATGGAGTGGGGACTGTTCGAGAGGCTCGTCGGGGAGTTGAAACGGGAAGGACCTATCCTGAAAGTGTTCCTCCAGAAAGACGGCGAACCCCTTCTGCACCCGAAGATCGCGAAGATGGTAGAGATGCTGGCCGATGCGCGGGCAGCAAAATCGATCGGTATTATAACTAACGGTACACTCCTCGACGAGGACATGTTCGCCGACCTCGCGGCGGCCGGCCTCGACGATCTCATCGTCAGCATCGACGCCGTGGAACCCGGCGGGTATGAAAAACTCAAGGGGGCGAACGCCTACGAACGCGTCGTCGCCAACGTCGAGCGGGCGATCGCGTTGAAGCGCGAGCACAATCTGAAAAAGCCCCTCATCAAGGCTCGCATGGTCGAGCGGCGCGGCCACGAGGCCGACGTCGAAACGTTCAGGCGACGCTGGGCCGGGAAAGCCGATATGGTAGACATCACGCCGTATCACACCTGGATCGGCGCGGTCGGCGACGAGCGGTGCTACGGCCGCGACGGGCGGTATCCCTGCTCGCTTCTCTGGTATACCGGCATCGTCAACTCCGACGGCCAGGTTTCGCCCTGCTGCATCGATTACGAATGCAGCGGCACGCTGGGTCGGGTGGGGGAGGGCGGTTTCAAGGAAATCTGGAACGGAAAAGCCCTGCACGATCTTCGCATGAAACATCTGAGGGGCGAATACGGTAAAACCGCGATCTGCGGCAATTGCGAATACTGGCTGATCAAGGAAGACATCGGCGCCTGGCTGCGCCGCATATATAGAGTATCGAATACACCCGCGACCGGAGGCGACAGATGAGCAGTCCGAGCACCAAACCGTCGGGATCCATTCCCCCCATGCGGAGGCCCCTGCGCGTCGCCTTCGTCAATCCGCCGTTTCTGCCCGACTACTCGAGAGGCCAGCGGTCGCCGGCCGTCACCCGGAGCGGGACGCTGTATTATCCGATGTGGCTCGCCGCCGCCGCCGCACACGCCATCCGGCTCGGCCACGAGGTCGAGCTGATCGATGCCGTCGCCATAGGCAAAAACCACGACGAGACGATCGCGCGGCTCCAGGCGTTCGCGCCTCACCTGGTTCTCGTCGAGGCGGCCACGCCCAGCATCGAGAACGACCTCGCGTTCGCCGCTCGGGCGAAAGAAGCGTGCGCGCCGGCAAGCGTGTTCATGTGCGGAACCCACGTGTCCGCCCTTCCCGAAGAGTCGCTGGCCCTTCAGCCGTCGCTCGACGGGGCATTGATCGGTGAATTGGAGATTCCGCTCGAAGAGATCATGGAATGTCTGGCAGAAGGTCGTGCCGTTTACGGGGGCGAGGGCGTTCACCTGCCCGGCCGCCCGGCGGCTCCGCGAAATCGATATTTCGAGAATCTCGATGCAAGGCCGTTCCTCAGCGAAATCTATCACCGTTTCCTGCCGATCTCGCGGTATTTCAACCCGAATGCCCATCATCCGATGGTTTCCATTCTGTCGGGCCGCGGATGTCCCTTCCGATGCACGTTCTGCGTGTTTCCGCAGACCCTCACCGGCCATGGCTATCGGAAGCGTTCGGTCGATTCGCTCATCGACGAGTTTCGCTGGATCTCCGAACACATGCCCCATGTGCGCGGCGTCTTCATAGAAGATGACACCTTCACCGCCGATCGGAAGCGTGTCGACGAGTTCTGCCGGAAGCTCCGCGATCTGCGACTGCCGTTGAGCTGGACAGTGAACGCCCGCGCCGATGTCGATCTCGAGACCCTGCGGGCGATGAAAGGCGCCGGTCTCCGGGGCGTCTGCGTCGGGTTCGAATCCGGGAGTCAGGAACTTCTCGATCGCATTCACAAAGGCACGAATATCGCCGCGATGGAGCGGTTCGCCGCCGATGCGCGCACCGCCGGCATCAAGGTCCACGGCTGTTTCATGGTCGGCCTGCCCGGTGAAACGCGCGTGACCCTGCAGCAGACGCTCCAGTTCGCGTTGCGCCTGCCCCTCGATACTGCGCAGTTCTACCCGTTGATGGTCTATCCGGGAACCGAAGCATACGATTGGGCCAAAGCGAACGGCATGCTCACGGCGGAGAGGTGGCGCGACTGGTTGTCGCCAGAAGGCCTCCATCAGTGCGTCGTCAGATCCGCCGATCTGACGAGCGCCCATCTCGTGCGCTTCTGCAACCATGCGCGACGAAAGTTTTACCTCCGGCGTTCGTATCTTCTCGCCACTGCATGGCGTGTTCTCACAGATGCCGAAGAGCGGCATCGCGTGGTTCGCTCGGCCCGCACGTTTCTCCGGCATCTGTTCCTCGACAGGTAGAGTGTCACCGGCATGAGTGTTCCTGAAACCATTCATGTGTCTGTGGTCATTCCGGCATTCAACAGGCCGGAAATCCTGGCCGGCTGTCTCGAAGCTCTTGCAGCACAGAAAACATCTCGACCCTGGGAAGCGATCGTAGTCGATGACGGTTCATCCGACGACCTTTCGGGCGTCGAATCATCATTCAGAAATCGTCTTCCACTCACCTGGGTGAGGCTTCCCGCGAATGGTGGCCCCGCGCGGGCCAGAAATGCGGGTATCGAAAAGGCGAGGGGAGAGATCGTTCTCTTCACGGATGCAGATTGTCGGCCGGAACCCGGCTGGCTCGATGCGATGGCCGCCCCGTTCGACGATCCCACGGTGACAGGTGCGAAGGGCGTCTACAAAACCGCGCAGACTGATCTCTGGGCAAGGCTTGCCCAGCTCGAATTCGAAGAGCGGTTCGAGCTTCTTTCCGGCCAGCATGACATCGATTTCGTAGACACGTATTCCGGCGCATTCCGGCGGTCGTCTCTCGCTGCCGTCGGCGGATTCGACACGAGTTTTCCCCGTGCCGACAACGAGGATGTCGATCTCTCGTTCCGGATCAAGGGGCAGGGCGGCCGTTTCGTGTTCGTGCCGGGAGCCGTCGTCTGGCATACGCACCGGGAAGGTGTATGGCGGTATTTTCTGCTGAAGATCGGCCGGGGTTACTGGCGAATGCGCGTCTACCGGCGGCATCCCGAAAAAGCCGGCCGGGACAGTTATACGCCGTTCAGTATGAAAGCCCAGCTCGTTCTTCTGGCGATTCTGCCCGTTCTTCTGCTCTCACCTCGATATCGCCGGTGGTCTCTGCCCGCCTGGGCGCTTTCCTGGGTCGCGACCTGCGCATCACTCGCACGAATCAGCCTCCGCATCGAGCCTGTAATTCTGCCCTGGACGCCGGTTCTTTCATTCGTGCGCGGTGTCGCGCTCATCATCGGGATGGCGCAGGGGATCGCAGCCGGAGCAGCAGAACGTCTCCGAGATTTGTCCCGGTAGAAAAGGTCGGATACAGCCTGTTTTTCGCCTCGAGCCATGTCGCCGCATCGAAGCAGCGTACCGCGTTCCCGAGTTCATCTGCTGATGAGTTCGCTATATCCTCGGACGTCAGAAAACCGCCGGCCGAGGATGAATTTCCGTCGCGTCCGTCCGTGGCAAGCACTGCAACATCGATCTCCAATCCTTTGCGTTTCGCTGCCAACGCGAGTTCGAGCACAAGAGACGTCGCCCGGCCACCACGGCCAGGAAGTATGCCTGTTGGTATATGAACTTCCAGTTCTCCAAAGGAAACCATCCATGTTCCCTTCTTTATTTCGTTCGTCGTCTGCATATATTTACATAATGTTTCTACCCATGACGCACGATTTCCCGACATTGGAACGGGGTACGTCGAAACCGTGTGACCCGAATGAGAAATGAGGGCAGAAAGACGTTCCGCGGCCATCCGTGGGCTGGCGATGCAGCGGAACCGGTATCGGGTCTCGTCGAAACAACCCGGCTTGAGTGTCTCTCGCAAGCGTCCCGCTCGGCCGTCGAAGAGAACTCGGAGCGCCTTTTCCGGAAATCCGGCGATATTCGAGGCGATTCCGAACGCATCGGCGAAGGTCGTCGGATCGGGAGAAAAGGGGCCGGATCCGATATCGTGAGGGTGATCACCAGAAACATCCGAAATGGCGAGCACCGTCACCGAGGCGCCGCGATCGAGAAGCACGCGAAGCAGATTTCCTCCCTTGACCGCCGAGAGATGCCTTCTGACGGTATTCAGATCGGCAATCGGCCTTCCCGATGAAACAAGAGATGTATAAACAGCTATTATATCATCAGATGTTAATTGGGCAACGGGGCTTTCGAAAAGAGCGGATGCACCTCCGGATACGAGTGCGAGAACGTGTGATTCCGAGGCCATCCGTTCGGCGGCCAGAAGGGCGTGACGAGCGGCCTCGAACGATCCTGCGTCGGGATACGGATGGCCCGCCGGAAAAAAGTCCGCTTTCACCCCGGACGGAACGGGCACTTCCTCACCGGTTCCGGCGGGAGCAACGCAGACGACGGAACGGGGCAGGGCGACTCCATCGTGGAAAAGCGCGCCCGCGAGCATTTCTCGGGATGCCTTTCCAATGGCGATGATGTGATCCGCATCGCGGCCATCATGCGGGAGATGACGACGAACGCATTCGCGCGTATCCGCCGCTTCTCCGAGGATTTCCGGCAGATGCCGCAAGAGCTCGGAGTCGTTCCATTCATCCGACATGCTGTTGATGATATCAGATGTTCAGAATCCTGCGCGCGGCCCTGACTTTATGGTATCTTCGATGGTGCAAACCAGATCGACGGAATGGAATGAACGGTGGCTGAACAAGATAAAGAACAGAACAACGGAACCGGCTTTCTGATCGGGCTGCTGCTCACGACGATGGTGCTCGGCATTCTCGTCCTGGCCGTCAAGTCGGATTACCGCATCGACCAGAACCTAGCCTCGAACGAGGAATACTACTCGAACGTCGGCGTCGAAGACGAATCCGGCGACGATCGGAACTGACGTGACGACGTTCATCATCCTGACGCTGGCGTATGTCGCCGGCATGTCGACGGTGAGTCTGCTCGGCATCACGGGCGGCCCCTTTTTCCTGCTTCTGGCCGCCATGTTTTTCGCCGCCGCCGCGATTCCGTTCTGGCAGCAGCATGGAGACAAACTTTCCGCCGGCGAGATCGGTGACATCGCGGAAGACGAAAGCCCGGTGCCAGTTCTTTCGATTCTCCTGCTGACAGGCGCCTGCTTCTTCTTCGGAATTTTCCGGTATGGGACGGCGCTCAACGTGATCTCGCCGAACCACGTCGATCGTATCATCGATGCGAGCAATCCGTTCGGAAAGTGGCGCGTCGTCGGCCGCGTGATCGAAGAGCCGAACCTGAAAAACGATTACCTCGAAGTCGTCATCGCCCCGGAAACGGCCCAGGAAATCATCTCCATGAGGCAGCCGAAGCCCTGGGCGGCAAAGGGGGCAAAAAAGAAATCGAAGGGCAGGGGACGAAAAAAATCAGCCGCGGCCCAGACGGAACCGGTTTTCCAGGCAGCTTCCGAAAGCGCACCGGCAGGCGAGCTTCTTCCCGAGACGCCGCCGCCCGCAGAGTCGCGTATCGACGACGGACTTGTTCTTGCCCAGGTTTTCGAGGAGAACGACGCGTTCAAGCTGCTGAAATTCAACCAGAGGGTCGAGATCAGCGGCCACTTTTCCGTCCCGTCGGCGGCCCGCAACCCCGGCAGTCTCGACTATCAGAGGACGCTTCGGAACCGCGGCATTTTCCGGACAGTCCGGATCGCCGGCCGCGGCGCACGCCTCGATATCATCGAAGACGATCCGAGCGGCTCGCCGTGGTATCGGTTCGCGCTTTATCTGCGCTCGTCGATTCTCGGCATCATCAAACAGACGATGCCGTATCCCGAATCGTCGTTCCTCGGCGGCGTTCTCCTCGGACTGAAAGGCGGCTTGCCGCCCATCGTGTCGACCGAGTTCCGCAAGACCGGCGTATCGCACGTTCTCGCCGTCTCCGGCCTGCACGTCACGATCATCGCCGGGCTGTTCTACGGCTTGTTCGTGATGTTCGGCGTCCCGCTCCGGATCTTCTCGCCGATCATCGTCTTCTTCCTGTTCACCTTCGCTCTCATCGTCGGCTGGCCGAGCTCCGCGGTGCGTGCCGCGCTGATGAACAGCCTGTTTCTGTTGTCGAGAGCCTATCTGAGCGACCGGGGCTTCCGGGCGTCGATCATCTTCGCCCTCTCCGTCGCCGCCGCCTACATCCTGACCGTCAACCCGCTCCAGCTCACCGAACCGAGCTTCGTACTCTCGTTCATGGCGATCTACGCCCTTGCGATGTTCTCGGAGCCGTCGGAGAAACTGCTTCGCGAATGCCTCCGCGGCCCGGGCCTAGCGTTCGCGTTCGGGTCGGCGGCGCTGTTGTATCTCGCCGTGGTGCTCAAGCGTGATCTCGTGCTCGCCCCGTATTTTTTTCAGGGCATCGCGATCTATATAATAGCATCTGTTATTGTATCGCGGCGCTTCTCGCGGCTTTCCGGGTTCCAGAGTTTCAGCTTCGAGATGCTGCCGCAGTGGCTGATCAGCTTCTCCTCGTCCCAGGTTGCGATCTTCCTCGCCATGATGGGTCCCCTCTCGGCCTACTATTTCGGCTCGATGTCGCTCTCGGCCCCGATCGCGAACATGATCGCGATCCCGCTCATCGGCGTCATCGTCCAGCTCGGCATGATCGCAGGCATCATCGGCTCGTTCGTACCCGTGATCGGTCTTCATCTGGCGCTCGTGATCAATGCGGCAAACTGGCTCGGCGTCAAACTGTTTCTCGGCATGGCGCATTTCTTTGCCGTCCTCATCCCGTTTCCACGCGTCTCCCAGCCTGGTATCGGCACTCTGGCGCTCTATTTCAGCGTCCTGCACCTGTATTTCTTCTGGGACGTCATCAAGGAATACGCATCGGCGCTCTGGGCCGCGGCCGTCGAACTCTGGGACGACCCGGATTACAAATGGGGTCTCGGTCTCATCGCCGCCGGTCTCCTCGCCGTCGTGTCCTTCCTCGCCGTTTTCGGTGTCTCGCGCCTCGAAAGCAGACCATCGATGCGCCTGACGATGCTCGACGTCGGTTTCGGCTCGTCGCTGCTGTATGAGAAAGACGGCAGGACGATGCTCGTCGATGCCGGCTACAGCGACGCGTTCTCCGGCTACGACGTCGGGGAACGCGTCATCCAGCCCGCCCTTTCATCGAAGATGACGAATGCCGTCGACGCCGTCGTCCTCACCTCGGCTCTCCCGGAACGCATCTCGGGCCTGCTCTCGGTCCTCGACAATTACCGGGTCCGGTCCATCTACGCCCCGTTCGAGATCCCGACCGACGGGAAGCGCGTTCCCTTCGGCGAGTATGTCCAGCGGTTTTCCCTCGCCGACATGAAGGTCGAGGGCGATTACAAGAAGGGCATCTACATCTCGTCACCGCCGAACTACTACTGGGAACAGGCCGCCGAGTCGTTCAACGCTCTGGTAAAGGCCGTGAACAAGTATCGGATTCCCGTCCATCCGCTGGTCGCGGGCGCTTCCATCGGGGGATTCGGAGATTCCGTCGAGGTGCTCGCTCCAGCGACCTTCACGAAACGCTTCTCCTGCTATTACGACGGCGCCGCGCTGTTGTTCAAGGAAGGCGGCAGCCGCATCGCCTACGCACCGGGCAACGCCTATCTCTACGACAAGGCGCTTCCCACCGAACTGAACGCTCTTCTCCTCGCCGACCTGCCTTATCCCTACGACAAGTTCGCCGAGTATGTCAGGGCGACGAAGCCGGAATGGGTCGGCATCAGCTTCCGGAAGCCTTCTTCCTGGCTGATGGAACGGTATTACATGCAGAAGCTTCTCGACGGCCGCTCGATCCAGTTCAACCGGCGCAGTCGCGACCTTCCGATGCCGGTGTACCGCACCGAACGCTACGGAGCCATCCAGGTCACGGCTCGCCAGGGAAAAATGTATACCAAAACATATATCACTCCCGTGACCGAGGAGGGGCGATGATGCGTCTGACGACCCTCGAAAAGACGACGTTCGGCATGATGGGCGGCATGATCGTTCTCGGCGTCTTTCTTCTCGTGTTCCAGATCGCCCGGGAGCGCAGTGAAAACCTGCATACGATCGGAGGCATCGACCGCATTTCCCGGCTGACGGAGCGTGAGGTTCCCGAAAAATCCCAGGAGCACGACGAGCCGGAGGAAGAAAATGGGTTCGGCAGTCTTCCGAAGCTCAACCTGAACACCGCGACGCTCGCCCAGCTGGACGCGCTTCCCGGCATCGGGAAGATGATGGCCGAGCGCATCATCGACCTTCGCAAAACGAAAAAAGGGTTCAAGAGCCTGGCGGAATTGAAAGAGATCAAGGGCGTTTCATCGAAAAAATTCGCCCAGCTGAAGAGGGTGCTGACCGTCGCCGCCCCAGACGCGGGCGAGCCGCGCCGGCTGAATCTCAACTTCGCCTCGCTCGACGAGCTCGAGGCGCTTCCCGGCGTGGGGCCGAAGCTCGCCCGGGCCATCTACGACGCCCGGAATGCGAAGGGCGGCTTCAGATCAGTCGAAGATCTCGAGGAGATTCCCGGGCTGACGGAAAAGAAATACAAACTTTTCGAAGCCCTCGTCGAAATCAGGTAACCGGAACAGACCATGAAAGACTACGGATTCGAACAAACATCGTTCAAGAGCACGGCCATGAAGGTCTGGTTCGTGGTCGTGTTTCTGATCATGGTCTCGGTCTGGGCGATGGTGCTCAGCCCCGATCACGGCGGTATCGGGCCGTCCGCCATGAATCCGAAGCTTCGCATCGACTTCGTGAACGTCGGGCAGGGCGACGCGATCCTCGTCAGAACTCCACGCGGCCGCGTGTATCTCATCGACGGCGGCATGAACGTTTCCTCTACCCAGGCGGCGCGCGAAAACCGCGATCTGATCCAGAACTACCTCCGAACGAAGCGCATCAGGCGCCTCGACGGCGTCGTCGTGACGCACAACCACAACGACCACCTCGGCGGCATCATTCCCGTGCTCAAGCTGCTCAAGGTCGATCGCATCTGGGACTGTGGCAGCGTTTCGAACACGCAGACCTACAAAGAATACGCGGAACTATGCGAGAAGAAGCGCATACCACGCATGACCGCGAAGGCCGGCGATGTTCTAGACTGGGGCTCCGAACTGTTCGTGACGGTCCTGCACCCCGAATCGGTTTCCAAATCACAGGAGTTCTCGGATCAGAACAACATGTCGGTCACCCTTCTCGTGCGTTACGGAAAGGTGACGACGCTTCTCTGCGGCGACATCGAGATCGCCGCCGAAGAGGAGGTCGCCCGCTACGGCGATGAGATCCGCGCCCAGGTCGTGAAGATTCCGCATCACGGTTCCGACACCAGCATCAACAAACGGTTCTGGAACTTCGTCAAACCCGTCCTGGGCATAATCCAGGTCGGTCGCGACAATCCCTTCGGCCACCCGAAACCCGAGGCGCTCGACCTGTATCGCACCATGCGCATCGACCTGAAACGGACCGACGTGAACGGCACGGTCCGGCTTCTCGTCGGCGGCGAAACCGAACGCGACTACACGGTCGAGGTTGACCGAAACCTCTAGCGTCTCTATACTTAATCAATAATTTCCCCATCCTCACATTTTTTCCCGAAAGGAAAGGTATGGAAGCAGCCATTCTCAAAAATCTCCCCACCAATGTAGAAGATTATCAGGCCCAGTGGCAGGCGCTCAAAACCGCTGACGCAGGCCTTTCAAAAATCATCGAGGTCGTTTCGAAACCCGAGGGCACGGCACTGATCTTCAGCCACGACGACCCCGACGGCATCACCAGCGGTCTCATCTTCAAGCGCATGCTCGTGAAAAAAGGCTGGAAGGCCGAACTGCGCATGCCCGCCGGCTTCCTTCTCCAGCCGCAGCAGTGGGAAGACGCGTTCCGCGAGATTCCCGACGTGAAGGCCGTCTTCATGCTCGACAAGGGCACGCTGATGCCGTATTCCGAGTTCGGCAAGAAGGCGCCGCTCTACATCGTCGATCATCACCCGACGCCCAAGGCGCCGACCGACTGCGTGATGTTCAACCCCAGCCTCGAAAAATACACCCCGTGCTCGACCTCGATCCTCGCGCACGGCATCGCGACCCTTAGCGGCACCCGCGACCAGTTCGACGACTTCCTGTGCCTCATGGGCCTCAAGGGCGACTGGGCGATCGAGCCCGTCACCGGCGTGCTCGTCGATTTCGCCAAGCCGTTCATCGCCAGCTACGGCGTGGCTTTCAAGAACATGCTGACCCTGCTGCGCGAGCGGCCGACCATGTTCGACGCTTCCCAGCGGGAAAACACCTGCCTGCTCTCCCGCGTGACCGAGTTCGTGCACGCGACCGGCGGCGGCGGCTTCCAGTATTTCTACAACGACCGGGAAGAGGCGCTCAAGAACGTCGATCATCCCGCGCTCATCGCGAACGCCCTCGAGGCGCTCGCCCCGCAGGTCGAGGCGCTCACCCGCATTTCGACCCTGCAGAGCTTCGTGCAGATGATTCCGCAGGAGTTCAAACAGCCGCTCGACAAGATCTTCCGCTACTTCCTGCAAGATTGGGACAGCGCCGACAAGCTGCTCAACTCCTCCGTGCGGGCGCTCAAGCTCGAAAACACCAGCATCTACCTGTTCGTCGGCGGAAAAGTGCCGCTGCTTCCCATGATCGGCTCGATCAAGCTGTTCGATCTCAAGCAGACGGCCGGCGACAAGGACGCGCAAATCATAATGGTCAGCTCGGTCTCGCCCGACTACACACACGTTTCCGTCCGCGGAACCGGTGATCGCGTCCATTCCGGCAAGATCTGCGGCTCGCTGCAGGACGCCCTGCAGGCGAAATACGCGAAATACAAGGACAAGATCAGCGGCGGCGGCCATCCCCGGGCAGCAGAGTGCACGGTGCGCACCGCCGACGTCACGTTCTTCAACGTCCTCAGCCTGCTGACGACGCATCTGAACGAGATGAACGAGATCGACCAGAAGTTCGCCGAAGGCAAGCCCAACAAGGGCCTTGCGAAGCGGGCGAAGGAACTCGGTCTCGAATATCTCGCCACGGCCGGCTTCTGAGGCAGCGGCGAACGAATGACATATAAGGAAACCGATTTCCCCGGCCTGCTCCGTCATTTGAAAACCGTCGCAACGGAAGAGAGCGACCCGTTTCTTCTCAAACAGATCGTTCTCCAACTCGTGAAGCTGTATGACGAGGTTCCGGTGTATCCCGGGATCGTGAACATGTGCCTCGGCAAAGTCGTGAAGACCGTTCCGGCCGCCGATGTCGAGGTCGGTCAGAAGATCCACGTGAAAAACCGTGAGGACTGCTACATGGGCACCGTCGCCTCGAAAGACGAGGACGGAGTCACCCTCAAGCATGTCCGCCAGATCATGTCGGAAGACGAACTCGACCTCGAGTTCCGCGAGATGGAAAAAGTCTCGGTAATCAACGACAAGGCGCTCGATGAGCTGTGGCCTTCGCTGGTATTCCCGAAAGAGAAAGGTATTTGATGAACTATACGATCGAACGGGATGAAAACCACCTCCTGGTCGGGCCGGCGAAGTTCACAGTCGTCTCCGGGGCCGTCGAGGTCATCGCGGCAAAGCTCGGGGCCGGGAAAACCCTGACGGTACCGGTCGGGAAGCGCGTTCCCATTCTCGGACTCGAGAAATCACAGCTCGAGATCGAGGCGAACTCCGACGCCGTCACGAAGATGGAAGCCGGCTCGATTCCCGCGGAATGGGACAAGCTCGCCGAAGAGATCGCGGCTGAACACAAGGCCGGCCAGCTCTACACGGTGATGGTTCTCGGCGAGGTCGATACCGGGAAAACCTTCTTCAGCACGTATCTGGCCAACCGGCTGGTCGGCAAGCTCGGCCGCACCGCGATTCTCGACTGCGACACCGGCCAGTCCGACATCGGCCCCTGCGGATCATACGGCATGCTGGTGCTGAAAGAGCCCTGCGTCTTTCTGACCGAGGAGCCGCCGACACACCTCTATATGCTGGGCGCGCATTCGCCGAACCTGCACTTCGTTCCCGCGCTGACAGGCCTCGTGGCGATGATGAAGAAGGCGCGTCAGGAAGCGGATGCCCTGATCATCGACACCACCGGCTGGGTGCAGGGCGACGGCGGGCGGGCTTTGAAAAAGGCCAAACTCGACATCGTCGAGGCCGAGAAGGTCGTGCTGATGCAGCGCGGCACCGAACTCGAGCACCTGGTGAAGCACCTGCCGCCCGAGAGAATCGTTCGTCTGCCCGTTTCGAAGAAGGCTTCGTCGACGTCGCAGATGGAACGCAAGCACCTCAGAGAACTGGTGAACATAAAATACTTCAGGGACGCCCGCGTCTTCGAGATTCCCTTCCGCCAGATCATCACCGACCGATGTTTCTTCATGAGCGGCACGAAGATGGAACTCGAAGGCACCTTCTGGGCTGAAAAACTGTCGGGATGGGAGGGCACGTTCGTCGTGACCTCGGGCCCACTCCTGGTCGAAATGACCAAGAAGTGGCCGAAAGATCTCGGCATGGTGCGCAATTTCATCTCGGGTGAAGAAAAAGGCCTGATGATCGCCCTTCTCGACGCGAACCAAGACGTTCTCGCCATCGGCCGCCTCGAGACGATCGACTTCCTGAACAACGTCTTCCGCATCCGCGCCCCCTACAAGGGCGACACCGGCAAGATCCGCTGCATCCAGATGGGCTCCCTCAAAGTCAGCGAAAAAGGCGAGGAAGCCGGCTTCCTCGAACCAGGAACACTCTGACGACTATAATCATATACTATATAATACCGGCTCTAGGATAATCCAGAGCCGGTATTTTTTTTGCGACAAAAAGATTGATTTCTTACGGAATTACACCCTTTTCCTATTGTCAGAGATGGATAATATTTGGAATGCTATAAAATTCACAAATAGATTTCATTTTTTGAAGGGGAGCTTTATATGAGCATGCAACGAACCTGGTCTCGACTGATGAAGCGAATCAGAGGAAAATCCGTCGACCGGGCTTGCTCCACTTCATCGACAAGATTTTTCCAGAAGATCGCAGCGGGTGTCGCCGGTCTCGGCGTCCTCGCGACGGCGAATGGAGCTTTTGGTTCGACGATCACGGCACATGATTCGGATACGACCGTCAACCAAAACGGGCATACGTTCACCATCGAAACAAAGAAGAAATCAGGCGACAACGCCTTCAACTCGTTCAACCAGTTCAATCTTTCAGCGAATGACATCACGCAGATGCATCTGCCGAATTCGACCAGCAACCTGATCAATTTCGTCAAAGGTCAGATCACGATCGACGGCATTGTCAACGCCATCAAGAACAACAAGATCGGCGGGAATCTCTACTTCCTGAGCGCGCAGGGCCTCGTCATCGGCAGCGGCGGCGTCGTGAACTGCGGCGCCTTCTACGCCATCACGCCCACGCAGGACTTCATGGATAAATTCGTGAAGACAAATTCGCTCCTTATCGACGGAAACGAAACGGCGATCGGACACATCACGTCGAGGAAGTTCGTCAACCACAACGGCGTGAAGGGCACCGACGGAATCCCGATCAACTCCGCAGGCACGATCACGATAAGCGGCAAGGTCAACGCCATCGACAATATCGGTGCCTGCGCCGGCCAGACCACGCTGAACAACGGTGCTGTCCTAACGACGGGCATCACGGATTTTTCAGCCATTGTAAACACCAACGACCTCCCACTCGGCACGGACCGGACAGGCCTGACCATGACCTCGACCGCGGACGGCAACGTCGAACTTGTCGCCGTCGCCGACAATGCCGACAAGGGCTGCTCGGTTTCCAAGGCTGCGACGGGGTTCAGCACCTTCACGAAAGCCGTCGCCGATGCGAAGGTCACCGTGAACGGCACCATCACGGCGAAACGCAACGCGACGATCGAAGCCGTCGCCGTCAACGGTAAGTTGAAATCGACCGAGTCCGTCGTCGAATACGGCCAGACGCGAACCGTCGAGAAATACGACTCGGCGAAGAACCTTGCCGAGATCAAGGCGACGGTGGATATCGGCAGCACGGCAAGCATAAACGCCGACAACGACGTGAGCGCGACCGCCGTCGCGAAGAATTATTATAAATCAAGCGATATAAATCTCGTCGATCTCGGCCTCTCCGTCGCCGGCCTCATGACCCCCGTGAACATCAGCGCGGAAGTCGCCGTCATCACGACGAAGGCAGACGTCAATATCGCCCAGGGCGCCGTTCTCACCGCAAAAAACGATCTCAAGCTGAAGGCGGTCAGCAAGTCGGACGTCATCGTCGGGGCGAGCACGTCGCTCGCGAAGATCAGGCAGTCGCCCGGCGGCATTTCCGCAGGCGCAGCGTATGCAGATGTCCGAAGCGAAGCGAACGTCACCGTCAACGGCAGTCTCGCAGCCGGCACGGCGGGCGATACCAGCAAGGGCACTGTCAGCGTCAACGCCGAATCGATGAATTATCTCGACGGCACCGCTGCATCGAAAACGGCGAATGACAACGCGATTCTCTGTACCGGCGCCGTTGTCGCCAATGTCCGTAACGACGCGAACATTCGCATCAGCAACACGGCCTCGGTGAACGCACAGAAATCCGTCACGGTGAAATCCGATACGGTGAGCGATGTGTCGACGACGGCGATCGCCGAAACGGGTAACGACTCCTACGCCGGCGTCGCCGTGAACGTCACCGAGTTCAGTTCGAACGCCGCCACATCGATCGCCTGCAACATGACCACGGTCGCCGGCAATATCGATGCATCCGCGAACAATCTCATCCTGCAGAATCGTTCGACGGCAAAAGGGTCCGTCGGATACACAAAAATCTCGCAGGCCCTTGCGAACGTCGAAAGCAATCTTGTCGCGTCGATTTTCAGCCTGACGAAGTTCACCGGAAAGTTCACCGGGAACCTGGAAGCAACGGGAAGCAAGTTCAAGGCTGCCGGCGCGATCGTGTATTCCCAGGGAACGCACGGTTCGAAGCTCGACATCGGAAGCAACGTCAAGATCACGGCCGGCGACAAGCTGATCCTGAAATCTTCCACCGTCGTCCAGGATCTATTCATGCAGGCCGACAGCACGGCGCGCTCGAAGATGACGAAGGCGGACGGCACGAAGGTTTCCGTCAGCGCCGGCATCATCTACAGTGACGTCGCCCAGACCTCCGAAGTCCGGATCGCCGACGCAATATACGATGGAACGACCGGAAACGGAACGGTTCTCACCGGCACGTCGGTTCAGATAGACAGCACCACACGAATCGAATACAACCGCGTCTTGCGGATGATCCAGGCAGTGGAGGACGCCGTAGCCCAGTTGAAGAGCAGCGTTTCCGACGAAGAACAGCTCGAGCTCGTGAATGGCGTCGCGGCTGCCTACAATACGATCAAAACGAAGTTTTCCTCCATCGGCGCCGAAGGGCTGACGACCTCCGAGAACATCTCCGCCTTCGTGAGTGCGCTCGGCTCCCTCAGTTCCATGGCCGGCGCGCTGGCAAATCTCGTGACGAACGAAACCGGCGTCGTGGCGCAGGCCGCGAAGATCGTGAGCGAGGCGACGGATTTTGCCTCCTTCAACAACTTTCTGAACATGTATGCCGTGAGCGCGATCAAAGGCGCAAACGACGACAACAGCAAGGATATCGGTTTTGCCGGGACGGTCGGCCTGAACGACTTCACGTCGAAAAGCGACGTCATCGTCGGTCGGAACGTGACGGTTACGGCTCTCAACCCCGGAGCCGGTGTCGTCAAGTCTGTCGAGATCACGGCGAATACGGCGGTCGATGCCATCAGTGCGACGGGGCACATCATTCCGAGCACCGGCTCGAAATCGTTCGGCGGCGTCTACCAGTCTCAGGAATTCACCTCGACTTCCAGGGTGACCGTCGCCGAGGGTGCGGACATGATCGGTGCCGGCAAAGACATTTCCGTTTCGGCCTCCAACGACGCACGGACCGTCGTTGTCGGACTTTCGTCGGCGATGGCCGGAAGCGGCATCGAAGGGATGGTTGCACGAGTCGTCGGGATCAGCAATTCCACGGTTCAGATCGACGATGAAGTCGACATCACCGGGAAGAACATCGGTCTGAGTTCATATAACAACACGAAAGCGCTCACGGCCGCAGGCGCGGTCATGATCACCAGTGCGGTCAGCGTCGCCGCGGGCGTGGCGATCAACGATTTCCAGAAAGACAACAACGTCTTCGTCGGCGATATCGACGAACGCTACCAGGACCTCATCGACGAGAAGGACGGCGTAGACAAGACCACGACGCCCAACAGCCTGAGAACCCGCACCGGATCAGACATCACGGCGGCCGGAACCGTCGAGGCCCAGGCGAAAAGCACCGGCGGATTCATTTCCGTAGGCGTCGCCGGCGGCATCACGAAAAACGACGACACCGGAAGCACCGGATTCCTGTCCAGTATGATGCAGAAATACAACGCCTTCGAGGATAAGATCGCCGGGACGATCAACAGCCTCGGCTCGAAGTTCACGAACATCACGAGCGAGCTGTCGTCGAAAACCTCGAACTCCGGCTCAGGTACGCATCAGAACCCGAGTTTCAGCCTGTCGCTCTCGGGAAGCGCGGGGCTCAACTTCATCGACAGCGTCACGAAAGTCGACATCAGCGGAGCGACCATCAATCTCGGCGGAACCGCGGGCTCGAACCTGAACGTATCCGCCATCAACTGTTCCGACGCCATGGCGTTCGCCGGCTCGGCCGGCATCATGTGGCAGAAATCTGCCTCAGGCGGCGGCAGGAGCGTGGGCATCGCCGGAGCCGTCGGCGTGAACGACGTTTCCAATACGACAGAGGCGATCGTCAGGAACGGCACGATCAACGATGCGGATGACGTGCGGGTCTTCGCCGTGAACGGCGGGATCGATGTCGCGGCCGGTCTCGGACTCCAGCTTTCCAACAACAAGGGAAATGCCGCGGGCGCGTTCACCATGGGCGGCTCGGTTTCCGTCAACAATATCGACAATACGGTCACCTCGACCCTCAAAGACACGAACGTCACGGGCAAAGACACGCTGAAAACAGATGTTAATGTCGCGGCCTACGAAAGCGATGTACAGGTCACGGGCGGCGTTCAGTTGACGATCGGCAAGGAAAAAGGCGCGTTCGGTGCGGCTGTCAACGTCAGCGACATCACCAACACAGTGAAGGGCCAGATCGAAAACGGGACGTTCACCAAGGTCAAGGATGTCACGACGTCGGCACTCCAGGCGCTGACGCAGGTCAGCGGCGCCCTGACCGCCGGAATCATCTGGGGCACCGACAATACCACATCCATCATGGGCGCCCTGATCTACAACAAGCTCAAGAACGATCTCACCTCCGTCATCAAGGGTGCGACCATCACGGCCGACGGAACCGTCAGCGCCAACACACGCGATTACCGGACGGGCAATGCCATCAGCGGCTTCGAAAGCCTTCTCGAACGCTCTGATACCGGCGTCGAGTCGTTCATCTCGACCGACGGCACGGATTATTACGATGTCGACGCCTCGAACGACACCGAAACGACGAGCACCCCGTTGAAGGACCAGGTGAAAAACGGCGCCCTGATCGTGACCGGTGCGATGGCCATTTCCGCCGCCGACAATGCGGCCGGCGCTGCTGTCGTCATCAACGACATCACGAATACCTTCCATTCGAAGATCGATTCCAGCACGATCACGGCTGGAACCATCAAGAGCGATGCGCAGGCTGCTTCGTTCCTCGTAACGGCGGCGGGCGGCGCGGCCGTCAGCACGAAAAACGGCGCTGGCGGTGGTTCCGTGGTCTGGAACGGCATCTCGAACGATGTGAAGGCCGGCGCTCTGAACTCCACGCTCACGGCGAAAACCATCAACGCGAAAGCCCTGAACGGCATCCGCATGATCAGCGTGGCCGGCGGATCGGTCAGTTACAACAAGATCCAGACCACCAACAGCGCCTTCATCGACGGCGGAGCCGTCATCACAGCCGCTGACAACATCGGCGTCGTCGCGCAAACCGACGACACTCTGATGAACTACGCGGGCGTTCTCGCGATCGGCGGTACGGCCGGCGTCGGAGCCGCCGTCGCCATCAACTACATCCTGGGTGATACCAAGGCGTATATAGATAGCGCTACACTAAAAGCGGCCGGAACGGCAGGCGGCGTCACGGTGAACAACGCGATTTCCGATGACAAGATGAATTCAGGGTTCATCAGCGATCAGAGCGTCAACATCCTGTATACGCTCGAGAACCAGCGGACATCTACGACGAAGACGGGCATCGTCGTCGACAGCTCCGCGACGCATACCATGAAGTCGTTCGTCGCGAACGCGGCGGGGGCTGGTTCCGTGGCGCTCGCGGGAACCGTGAACGTCAACCAGATCGATGGAAATACCAATGCCTATATAAAGAACGCGACCCTCAACCTCGGAGCGACACCCGGCGACGTCAGCGTGAACGCCGCCGACTACACGAACTGCTCCGGCTTCGTCGGCTCGGTCGGCGGAGCTGGAACCATCGGCATCGGGGCGAGTTCCGACACGAACAAGGTCAGAAGGAACACCAGCGCGAAGCTGGAAGACATCAAAACGGGGTCGCTGGCGAAAGCCGCCGTCGTCAATGCCGTCGCCAAGCAGGGCCTGTCATCCGTGGCCGCGGGCCTCGGCGTCGGAGGATCCGCCGGAATCGCGGGAACGGTTTCCGTCGCCATGCTTTCCGGGGCCACCGAAGCGGTTGTGAGCAACTCGCTGCTTACCGCAGACAGTCTGACCGTGAACGCGGAACACTGGGCGAAGACCTACGTTCTCGACGCGACCGCCGCAATCGGCGGATACGCCGGCATCGGCGGAGCCGTCGCGGTGAACGACATCCGAGACACGGTGAAGTCGGAGGTCGTCGACAGCACGGTCCAGACCACGACGGACGGTGTCGGCGCCATCCAGGTGAAAGCGAAGAATTACGCACTTCTGAACGCCACTTCCGCCTGCGTCGGCGGGGGGTTCGCGGGCATCGCCGGAAACGTGTCCGTAAACTACATGCAGAACGAAGTCACGGTTTCCGTCAAGAACAGTTCGCTCGGAACCGCTGCGAAACGGGCCGACAGCATCGTCATAAAGGCGGAAAACTCGTCGAACATAGATTCCAACATCGGCGCCGTAGCGGGTGGCGTGATCGCGGCCGGCGCATCCGTCGGTGTGAACACGCTCGACGGGAAAGTCCGGACCGTGGTCGACGGCAGCAGCCTGTATGCGAAGAACAACATCGATATTCTTGCCGACGAGAGCAGAACGGTGACGCAGTATGCCTTCACCGCAGCCGGAGGCGCTCTCGGCCTCGCCGGCAACGTCATGTATGTTGCCGCAGGCCAGGTGCTTTCTGCGACGAACGAGGACGGCAACAAGGAAATCCGTGATGCGCTCTCCGCCGGTGAGCAGGTGAACAGCGGCAGTATCGGCGGAACGAACGGCGCCCTGACGGCCGACGAGCAGACGGCCCTCAACGGAACCAGCAACAAGCTCTCGGCCCAGGAAGCAGGGAAATCCGCGACGACGGTGGCCGTCGGCAACTTCGATGCGGCGAACGCTTCAATCATCAACAGCTCGGCCGGCGCCGTGAAGATCGGCGCAACCGAGAACACCAACACCACCATGACGGGCGGCGCCGCGGCGGCCGGTGG
>JAKJFL010000249.1:0-5453 GCA_022704935.1 Candidatus Rifleibacteriota bacterium | reverse complement strand
AAACCCGCCCCTACGCACGTATGATGGGTTCGACTCGCTCCAACGGCCAAAGCGGGAGGGCGATTCCCGGTCGTCAGAGGGAGGGAAAATGTGGTATGCTTATGAACCATGGAGCGGAGACGGGACGATTCGAGACGCAGGGCGATCACGCTGCTCGAGGTGTTGATCGCGCTGACAATTTTGTCCACCGTTCTGCTGCCCATCGGAATGTTTTTGATCGAGTATCTGAAGGGCAGCAGCGAGCTTGGCGATTACCATCAGGTCATGAATATCCTCGAGGAAAAAATGGAACAGGCGCTGGCCCTGCCCTACGATGCGCTGCCGGCCGGCATCTCGAAAAACATCCGCCTCGGACGGGACTTCGGCGAAGACGGTAAGCGCGCCGCTTTTCTCGACCTGAGGCCTGCCCAGCTCGGCATCCAGGAAGTCCGGTTCGACCTGGATGTCGAAGTTGTTCCGCTCGAGTTTTCCGCCGTCGCCGATCCGCGAACAGGGCGAATGGAGCGGACCAGCCTCGATAATTCGTACAAACGCCTCGTTCTGAAAGCGACGTGGGGGACCACCACTCCGCATTCGCTCGATCTCGTCGCATACAAGGCCGACCTGTGAACAGTCTCAGACGCCGCGGTATCGCGCTTCCCATCGTTTTCGGCATCATTCTCTGCTTTGCCGTCTGGGTGGGTTCTCTCTCCTGGACGATGTCGAACAGCCGTGGCCGCTTCACGTATGCGTTCAAGCTCAGGAAGGCATATTTTATGGCCCGCTCGGCGCTGCAGCATTTTTTCCTGAAGATGAAGGTCATGCAGCGCCGCCTTCCCGAAACGATGGCCGTGCTCGAAGGGGCTTCGACGGCCGACTGGAACGCGCTTTCGAGCTCATTCATCGAAGACATCGTCATACCGGAGGACGCTCCAGCCTCATATACGCTCTCGTATGGAATCGACAGTTTTTCCATCGGCAGCCGCGATCTCGAGAAGGGCGAAATGACGATCGAGATCGTCGCCGGCGGCAAAGCCGACGGCATGGGGGAGAGCATCCGCCGTATCTACCGCGTGACCCGGTAATGGGCACGACATCTCAGGAGGAACACCCGTGGATTTTGCGATTGCAGAACGCCTGCGTGAAATGAAGTCACGGCTCTCCGGCATCGGTGAGCATCTTTGACCTGCCCAGACGAAAGAGGCAGATTCAGGAGCTCGAAGAGCTGACGTTACAACCCAATTTCTGGACCGATCGGAACCGCGCACAGAGCACGTCTCAAAAACTCGCCGAGCTGAAAAAGTCGTGTGAGTCGTTCGAGACGCTCGCGGCCGAGATCAAGGACACCGCCGACCTGCTCGAGATCGCCGACGCGGAACACGACGTGTCGATGTTCGAACAGCTCGTCGCCCAGCTAGACCCGCTCGTCAAGCGTCTTGACGGCATCGAACTGACGACGTTTCTGGCGGAGGAATACGACGCATCCGACTGCTACGTCGCGATCAAACCGGGCGCCGGCGGCACCGAGTCGTGCGACTGGGCTTCGATGCTGTACCGCATGTACTGCCGGTGGCTCGACAGGAACGAGTTCAAATACGAAGTGATGGATCTGCAGGAGGAAGAGCAGGGCATCAAGTCGGCCACGCTGCTCGTGAAGGGCACCTACGCCTACGGGTATCTCAAGGGCGAGAAGGGGGTCCACCGGCTCGTGCGCATCTCGCCGTTCGACTCGAACGCCCGGCGTCACACCAGCTTCACGGCGGTCGACGTGACGCCAGTCCTGCCTGATGACGCCGACATCGAGGTGCGCGATGAAGATATCAAGCTCGACTTCTTCCGCAGTTCCGGCGCCGGTGGCCAGCACGTCAACAAGACCAGTTCGGCCGTCCGCATCACCCACCTGCCGACGGGCATCGTGGTTGCCTGCCAGATCGAACGCAGCCAGCACCAGAACCGCGAAGTCGCGCTCAACATGCTTAAGGCGAAACTGTACAAGCTCCAGCAGGAGAGTCGTGAGAAGGAACTGAAGAACCTCCAGGGCGATCAGAAAAACATCTCGTTCGGAAGCCAGATCCGCTCGTATGTGTTCTGTCCCTACACACTGGTGAAGGACCTGCGCACCGGCGAGCAGACCAGCGATGTGCACGGCGTGATGGACGGCGACCTTGACCGCTTCGTCAACGGATACCTCAAATGGCATGCCGCCGGTGAAAAACCGCGCGGCATCGGAGCCGACGGCGAGGAGGAAGAGGAGATCTGATTCGTCGTGAAGCGATGATTTCCCGCAAACAGCCTGCCTGCACCCTGCTTCCCGCCGTGCGCGGGACGGCGAGGTGCGGGCCGTTCCCTGCACGGGGAAGCGCGATGTTCTTGCTCCTGACGGTCGTCGGCCTGTTGTATATCTTCGGCACGATGTTCGTGACGTATATGACGCAGGAACGCGCGCAGACGGCGAAGCAGGGTGACGGGATCGTCGCCTACTATCTGGCCGAGGCGGGCATCGAGAAGGCGCAGGTGAAGATGCGCGAGCTGTTCACCGAGAAGCTGCTTAAGGACGGCGAAATCAACGACCGCCTGCTCGCGCTTCTCGACATCGACCGGGCCGAGAACTTCCAGCTCAAGATCGAGATCACCGACGGAGAACTGATCAAGAACGGCAGTGCGGAGGTGCTCGTCGAGGTCACCAACCTCAAGCTGACTCCCTTCAAGACGTATATCGACGAGTATGAGGAAGTGCCCTCCCCGCTGAAAATCTACCGGAAGCAGAACCGCGACACCTACGCCGACAAGGCCCTGGGCGGCTGGGAAGGCAACCTGCGATTTATATCAACAGGTACATTCAAAAAGACCTCGCGCAAGGTCGAAATGATCCGCGATCTCAAGGTCAGCGACCTGACGCCGCCGGCCGAGAACTACACGCTGTTCGTCTCCGGGAAAAAGGACGAATACATCAAGGAAGGCGAGTTCCGCGTCCGCAACTGGAGCGTCGTCCGCTCGCTCAAGGAGATGATCGACGAGGTCGTCAAGCGCACGAACGAGGCCGTTCAGGAGACCCTCGGCAACAATGCCGAAGCCCTGTTCTGGGAGCCCAACACCGTGAACATGATCAGCTTCGAGGGCGACGTCAAGGTGAAGGTGCTGAAAGTCATCCGCAAGCTCGTCATGTCGGTCACGGACGTGAAGATCAAGGATTACGTCGACACGACGATCCAGAACCTGCATCCGTATCTCTGGGGGAAGATCCGCACGAACGGCCGTCTGCACGTGTATCTGCCGTTTTTCGCCGCCGACGATATCATCAACTATTTCGAAGACAACTCGATCTTCTCGCACCAGCGGCCCGAGATCGGATACCTGTTCTGCAACAACCAGCTCCATGATCCATATCTGAGCAAATACACATACTACGAGGGCGAGATCATCCGGTATTACCAGAAGCTAAAACCTTACGTGCTGGGCATCACCGAGACGCCCTACCCGAGTTCGGACCCGTATACGATCAACACCAAGTTCGATTTCACGTCGCGGCATCCCGACAAACTCATGCCCCTTCAGCTAGAGCGCATCAGGAAACATGCGAAAGAATATGCGCACGAATATTACGAGGGTGACCTGAACGTGAAGGGAACGTATGCCCGCCCCGCCGCCCTCTGGGGAATCATTTACGCGCAGGGGAACGTGTATCTCGGCGGCCGCATCTCGGGCCAGGCGATGATCGTCACGGAAGGCAACGTGATTCTGACGGACAATGTCATCCACGACAGCGCCGACAGTTTTCTTTCCGTCGTCGCGCTCAACGGGCTTGTCACCTTCCGCCAGGGGATGACGAAAGCGAAGGTCGAGTCGGCCATCTACGCGAAAAACAGTATCAAGGGCGGCGAGCAGATCTCGATTCTGGGCAACCTCGCCGTCGAGAACCTCAATCGCATGGAAAAGGAAGAGGGGCCGGTCCTGATGCCCAAGCGCGTCTTCATAAACTACGATTCGAACCTCAAGAGCCAGACCGGCAACAACGTCTGCTTCAACATCTCGGAGCGCATCACCACCTTCCGCGACCGCTGACGTCAAAAGAGACAACGCACCACCGAGACACGGAGACACAGAGGATTTCCAGGCGAAAAGCGTGCTTTTTATATAGGAATGACTTTTCTCGGTGTCTCAGTGTTTCGGTGGTAAGGCTGTTTGGGGTTGTTTTTCAGGGATGTGCCGCAAGATACGTGATGGCCGGCAGATCTATGCCCTGGCCCAAATCGTTGATCACGCGGTAGGTTTTCCAGTCGGTCGAGCCGGTCACGGTGATGACGGTTCCCTGCTTCGCGAAGGGCGGCAGGCCACCCTTGGAGGCAGAGACGAGGAAGACGGGCTGATTGTTGAAACCGGGGCTGAGCCGGTAGTCGTTCCGGTCGCGTCCCATGCTGTCGAGCTCTTCCTGACCCAGTTCCTTGATCATCAGCAGAAAATCGAGGCCGTACCGGGAGAACGTGCGGGCGACGTAGCCTCGCCATTCGATCGTGACCGGGCCGGTGAAACGTGTTTTGAACTTGATGTCCGCAAGCTGGCGGTAGGTCAGGTTGGAGGTGCCGTAGATCTTCCGGGTGGCGGCGAAGCCTTCCTGGACAGGTTTCGCTAGCTCCGCGGCCTCGGCGGCGCGGACGCGGGAGATCTCGAGCTTCCGCCTGGCGTCGTTTTTGTAGGTCGAGCTTAGGCCCGAGCCGGCGAGCGCCTGTTCATACAGGGTCGCGGCCCCCGCGAAGTCTTCCATCGTGAATGCCTGGCTGGCCCGCAGATACAGGTCGTTGGCGACATCGGTCGATGCCTGGTCGAGGCGGTTCTGGAGGTTCGGGTTGCCGGGGTTCATCGAGTTGGCCTTGGCGTAATACTCGCGGGCGAGGTCGGCGCGGCCCATCCGCTCGTAGATGCGAGCGATCTCGACGGCGACGCCGGCCTGCGGCTTCACCGCGAAGTAGGTCTGGTAGTTCTTCAGCGCCTCGTCGAGCAGGTTCACCTTCGAGTAATCCTGCGCCAGCAGGTAGTAGGCGGCGTGGAAATGCTCGTCGACTCTGATCGCCTCTTCCAGATGCTTGATGGCGGCAAACAAGTCGCCTTTCAGGCTGTAGGCCTTCCCGACAAGGTAGTGCAGGCGGGGGTTGTCGGCATCGTTCTCGAGAAGGGACTCGAGCAGGTCGATCGCCTGCTGATACCGGCCACGCTCGATGAACTCCTCGGCGCGCGACTCGGCGCCGGTTTTGAGGCTTTCCTTCGCTTTCTGGGCGGCCTGCGGCGGAAGCGGCGGTACCCGGAGGCTTTCGGTTGGAGGAAGCTGGGTCGATGGCGGCATCGCCGGAAGCGAGACGGGCGCTTGTTGTTGTTGTGGTTGCCGGGCCGGCGGCAGGACCGGCAGATCCGGGGTGTAGGGCTGGGTCACGACCGGTGCCCGGGCCTGTTGGGAGGAGGATTCTCGCTGCGGTTGCCGG
>JAKJFL010000248.1:0-5480 GCA_022704935.1 Candidatus Rifleibacteriota bacterium | reverse complement strand
TTTCCCGGGGGTGGGTGGCAAGGGGGCGGGGGCTTTCGTATGGTTGGACGCGTTCATCGTGTTCGCCAAAGTGCTATTATATGCTATTATAACATATCAAGTCGCATTGTGACATTCTTTTCCAAGGGAGGAGCAGGGAAGATGATGCGTTACTACAGGTCGTGGGGTATCGGTCTGCTGGCGGCGCTTTTCGTATGCGCCGGGATCCTGCCGACGATGGGGGAGACCGGGCGTTCGCCGGACTCGATCAAACGTCTGGTCGTACTGTTTCCGCAGATCGTGGGAGCCGTCTATCTGCTGGGGTTGCAGGATGTCGTCGTCGGCATGCCCAGAGAACGCCTGAAAATGGACCGCGACGGGAAAGACGGATTTTATTCCAGGTTCGCGCCGAACATCGACTCCGCCGTGGATGTCGGCTACCCCGGCAAGCCGAATATGGAAACGCTGTTCGCGCTGAATCCCGACCTGGTGCTGAGCACGGATGAAACCGTGCATCCGAGCCCGGCCAACAAGCTGCTGCGGGAAAACGGCATCGAGGTTCTCGCCCTGAAGGCCGGCTTTGGCTCGATGGACGAGTGGCTGTCAGCGATCAGGCTGATCGCGAAAACCACCGGCCGGGACGGGCGGGCTCTGCGATACGAGGCCTTCCTGCGAGAGCGGCTGCGGCTCGTGAAGGAGCGTGTTGCACGGATTCCCGAGGAGAAAAAGCCGAAAGTCGCCCTGGTGAATTCGTTCAACGGTCAGTTGATCATCCGCGGAACGCGCACCAGATTCGGGCACGAACTCCTCCGACTGGCCGGAGGGCGAACCATCGCTTCCGGGGACAATTCGGAAGACATGAACGCGAGCGCCGAACTCCTGTTCACGTTCGATCCCGATATCGTCATCGACGATACGCAGGCGGACACTCTCGAAAAGATAGGCTGGTGGAAAAATCTGAATGCGGTGAAAAATAGTCGAGTATATAGAACTCCCCAGGACGACCCCGGCTCGTGGGTCACGAACTGGGGCATGAACACCTTTTCCCCACTGGGGCTTCTCTGGCTCGCGAAAACCTTCCACCCCGCCGAGTTCGCCGACATCGATCTCGACGCCGAACGCAACGCCTTCTACAAGGAAATATTCGGGGCCGAATACCGGCCATACCCCCCCGCCATCGAAGGCAGGTGAACGAGGTAACCGCATTCAGAATTCGAAAGTGGTGCACGATGTGTGCTGAACCATGCGAAATATTTGTGCCGATCAGTTCGGGTTGATCTGTTCGAGAGCTGTAGCAAAGGCATTGTATATGCTCCGTGACTGATGGGCGCAGAAATGAAACGGTCGTTCCAGCGCCGGGTGCTTCTTGCGTAACACATCGAGCCTGGTTGCGACGCCGTGATGGGCCTCGAGAAAGTGCCGGAGACCGCTGTTCAACAATTCACGAATGGCGGTGCGAACCTCTGAGACGAGTTGCATCGTTTCGTCCATGCGGGTGGTGAGGGCGAACAGTATGTTTGAAAGAATCGACGGGTGAGAATCGAAGAACTCGTGGATCGTGCCCAATTCGATGACAATGGCTGATACGGGCGTTATGCAGACGACATTGGCCGTTCGGCGAATGTTGCACTGTTCTCTACCGATGTTTTCCAGCGCGGCTATCTCGCCGATGATGCTTCCCGGCTGGGCGATCTGGATACGGTGTTCGTTCGAGAGGAATACTTCGACGACGCCTTGGGTGATGATGAACAGCCGGTCCCCTGGGAGGCCTTTCCGGCAAATGATCGTTCCGCTGGTGAACTGCTGGGTCTTTTCGGGGAGAACGGGAGGAGGGATGACCGCATTCCTGACTGATAGCGAGGGTTTGGAACGATATTTCTGGGCGAAATGTTCCGCCTGCTTGAAGGCTTCGTGCATGTGCATGAATTCCATGACGGAAGTGATCGTCGAAAATGTGCCGCTGCCGATCTGCTTGATTTCCTTCGTCACGGAGATGAGGGCCTGTGCTGACGTCGTCTGAAGGCGACGCAGACTATCTTCACATTCCACAAGCTTCGCAAACTGGTCGAGGGTCGCATGAAGGGTACGCGCTAGCGAGATGCACGTTTTGAGACCGATTTCCGGCCTGGAAGCCACGACCTTCTGGAGGGATTCCTCGGATGCGGGGATCGTCGTTGCTTCCGAATGGTCGAGGGAAAAGACCGAAAACTCGTGTGGCTTTTTCAGGAGGGCGCTGATCTCACCGAAGAGCTGGCCGGGCTGGTCGATGATCTCGAGAAGGACGGCGCTCGCAAGTCGTTTTGTCATGGGTATGTCGGGAGCCGTGTTGGTGAGTTTTACCTTGGCGAAGCGGCCCTGGCACAATCCGTAAAACTCCTGACGGGATTCGCCTTGAAAGAAGACAGGCTGGCCGGGGCTGAATGTCGAGTAATTCAAAAGATCATTCATATGACATCCTCTTGATCGTTCCCGGGATGGCCGGAAAGGGCTTCGGCCTGCCGTCGAGACGATCTCTCCGGCTTCTTCGTGCATTCGGCGAGCTCGAGGACGAGAATTCGGGAGCCGTCGACTTGAAGGTTATGCCCAGTAAAACAATCCGATATGTGTGTCGGTTACAAAATTTGCTTTCTCTTCCCTGAAAACCGCACCAATAAAGCCGCGACGGAAATTATCGCAGTCTGGGAGCGGATGAAAGGCTTCGGATCACGGATTCCGGACTGATCATCGTTCCGTATCCTGCATTATCTCAAGGAAAACGATGTCGAAGCGATTATTCCGTTTTCCTTCGCCGAAAGTGACACTGGGGACAAGGTGACAGCCTCGGACGGCTGGCATCTTGTCCCCGGAATGATGAAAGCCCTTAAAAGTCGAAGTCGAAGTTCACCTGAACCGTTCGGCCATACACCGGTGAGAATAGATTGCTTGCCGATGTTGTTTCGTAGCGGTCGTCAAGCAGATTCTTCACCGCAAGGGTCACCGTTCTGCCGAAGCCGGAGCGGCCGGTGAAGCGTTTTCGCACGACGAGGTTGAGGTCGGTGTAATCACCGTTCTGATACGGGAATTTCGTGTTGACGGGCTTCCCTGCGAGATTCGTTCCCGTGGTCACCGTCGTCGAGGTTTGGGTTTCACCCATGTACAATCCATACAGTTCCGCCTCGAGATTCCGGGGTCCGGTGTAGAGCAGCGAGAAGTTGTAATTGAGGCGGGGCCTCGTCGCATCGTCCGGATCATACGTCATCTGTCCGACGCCGAATCGCAGATCGAGCTTCTCGCCGAGGCCGGCCTTCAGGTTGATTTCGGAGCCCTTCACCTTCGTCGTCTGGTTCTTGAAAATGCGCATGAAGGTTCCATCGGCGAGCTGCTGCGTGCCGTTGTCGATCAGGGCGTCCTGCTTGTCGTTTGTGAAAAAGTTCAGGCCGATGCTGGTATTCCGACGATGCGCGAACGCATGTTCGTAGCCGAGATTGACGAGTTTGTCCTTCTCGTTCGTCAGATTCGAGCCGTTGGCCGTTGCATACCGGTCGACCGGCGAAACGTCGATCAGACCATATCGCAGGGCTATGGTGTCATGCTTCGTCGGCGTATAGGTAAGGCCGGTCGAGAAGTTGTTTCGCGGGTCTTCCCATTTGTCCTCGAGCACGACCGGTACGCCTGTGGCGCGGAACCGGTCTTCACGGATCATGTAGCGCTTGTCGCGGCGATAGCCGGCATCGAACAGCCACTTGTCGCGGCCGAACGGGACCTCGCCCTGGAGGTAATAGGAATACTTCTCATCCTCGTTGTCGCGGTTTTCCCAGTAGAGTTTGCCGGTCGGGTTGTGCCAGTGGTCGTAGAGGTAGCCGACGCGGGTGATGATGTCGTGATCCCACTTCGAGGTGTGCCGAAGCCCGTATGACGTGGTGTTCTCGATCACGTGATGCGGGCTGGTGTGGCCGGTGCGAAGGGCTGCCGGATACGACGATTCGCCGCGGGGGTTGTAGAAATCGTTGGTGACGTTGAGGCTCGAGAACTGGAGTTCGGTGTTCTGGTTCTCGTTCCAGGAGTGATCGTATTTCAGATCGAACAGGGTGTTGGTCCACGGATCATATCGCCACCCATATTCATCACTCTTGACGAGTGCCCAGGTCTGGTAGAAATACTTGTCGGGCACTTGGCCGCGCACGTTTTCATCGATCGGAATGCTGAAGCCGCCGGTATCGCGCCGCAGGTTCAGCTCGAGTCTGTCCTTGTCGGAAAACTTCTGGAACCACTTCAGAGAGAGGTTCTGGAACTGGGAATCGGCGTTCTTGCCGCTGGGGCCATCGGTCGAGTAGTTGCTCGCCGACATGATGAAGGCCGACCGTTCGGTCCATCTGTTCGAAAAGTTGAGTCTCAGTTCCTTAGTGCCGTAGGTCCCGTAGCCGAGAGACATCCAGCCGTGCTCGCCCGGGCCAGGTTCCCGGGTGCGAATGTGGATCAGCCCACCGCGCATCGTGCCGTAGATCATGGCGCTGGAGTTCTTGATGAGATCGATCGATTCGATCTGATCCGTGCCCATCATGTCGAGAATCCGGTCGTCGCCGCGCATCGACCCGTTGGAGCTGCCGTCCTGAACGGGGGTGCCGTCGATCGCCAGCGACACCCGCTCTCCGCGGAAGTCGTAGAAGTTCCGGTATTTCCGGTTTTGCCGGGTGTAGACCAGGTTCGGACCGATGTAGCGCAAAGCTTCGGCGGCATTGGCCGGTTTGCGCCGTTCGATGTCTTCCCGATCGAGGTGCACGGTGAAGGGTTCATCATTGGCGGGCGTCACCAGAGCGTCTTTCAGCGGCTCATATAGGCGCTCTCCCGTGATCTCGATTGGCGTCAGGGTGGTGGTGGAAGCGATCGCGGCATCCGTGTGCCTCTGGGAAGAGGCGGCGATCTCCTCGGTATATCCGGGGGTTCCTGACAGCAGAATGCCGATCAACGCGAGGACCTGCCAATGGCGGTTGCAGGAAGTGCGATGAGAACGGGTGCGGGTTGCGGTGCTATGGTTCATGGCGTCACCTTTCCCAGCTGCAGTGCCAGGCTGGCAATGGCCGGTGTCCATTTGAAGGCGCTCGAAATATTCCCGGAGGATTTTTTCAGATGAACGGTCATCGTTGCCACCAGGGCCGAAAGGCTGGCCGTGTTCGGCGTGAACTGCGCGATGGTCTTGCTTTTCGCTTTCGGCCAGCTCGCGTAGACATATGCTTTCGCCGTGTCTGTGGCGTCGATGGTGACGGGAACGGAAACGGTTTCCCCATTCCCGAAATTCGATACGATATATTTCTTGAAGATGAACGCCGAGATGGAATTCGTTGCGACGCCGTTCTTATCGCTGTTCGAGACGATATCGATGAGGAACTGGCCCGGCGCCACATCGGAAAGCGTGACGGCCGTCGCGGTCAACACGTTGCCTGCCGCCGCCACTCCGTTCGAGGTTGCGCCTGCGCCGGTGGTCACATTGGAAAGGCGCACCTGATATTTTCCGGTGAAAACCA
>JAKJFL010000247.1:0-5491 GCA_022704935.1 Candidatus Rifleibacteriota bacterium | reverse complement strand
CGGCGAGAGCGCCGGAGAACGCACCTTTCGTATATCCTGCGATATAGATGTTGTTGTCGGCGTCTTTCGCCATCGTGAAGCATTTATCTTCGCTCGTGGTCCCAAAACGATACTTGGAGACAAGGGAACCGTCGGTTTTCGAAAGTTTCAGGAGCACGATGTCATAATCGCCGATTGCCGGGATGGCCTCGAAGTCGCCGGTCGAGGATTTCGAGTTGGCGAGAACGAAAACATTCTCGTTTGAATCGAGAAGCACGTCAGTCGGCTCATCCGAGTCACTTCCGCCATAGGATTTCGCCCAGGAGATGGCGCCGTCGGTCGTGGACATCTTTGCCACCGCGACATCATTGCTACCCTTCCCGGCAGTCTCCCAGAATGTTCCGCTGGTTCTCCCGGCAAGATACACGTAGTCTTTCGTGGCATTGATCTCACAGCCGGCATCGTTGTTTTCGTCGTACGTATTATTTCTTGAAACTGGCGCGGCGTCGTTGAGGAGTTTTGTGAAAAGCGCGTTACCGTCCGTGCCGACCTTCTTCAGAAAGGCGTCATGTGTGGTGCCGGGATTGTAATTGTGCTGATTGTCGAGATGCCCACCGACAAATCCGGTAAGGAACACGTCGTTGTTCGTTCCGACGGCAACACCTCCGCCCGAGTCCCAGTTGCTTGTACCGACGATCCTCGTCCAGGAATGGTCCAGACCAGTGGAATACTTGAAGAAAATACCATCGTAAGATCCCTGGTGTGCCTGATCATTGACGTCTCCATCTGTGCCGCCGGCGAGATAGAGGGAAGAACCGGAAATCGTCAGCGAATGGGCAGCCAGGCCGATGGATTTCAAGGCGGCTCCAGCCTGAACGGTCTTCTGGAGGGTGCCTTCGGAGGAATACTTCGCGATGAAGTAGTCGCTGACCCCGACAAGCGCCTGATCGTTGACGGCGCCATTCGTATAGCCTGAAACATAGAAGTTCCCGGCGGCGTCGAAGACGATGCCGTTCGCCTCCTGGTCGCCGGCATTTGCTGGCTGGACCAGGAACGCAGGCCGCGTGAAGGCCCAGGTCGTCTTGTCGGCGATCCCGGCGAACTTGTTCCCGGCCGCATCCTGGAAGCAGGTTCCGTCGATCTTGACGTAGTAAGAGGTTCCGGCGGCCAGGAATACCGACGGGGTGATCGTGGCGACGTTCCCGGCGACCTCGACAGCGGCGTTATCGATACGAATCGTTTCGATGACGGCATCGGCGGCGTTGTAGATCACGATGTTGCCAATTCCGTCCCCGGTGCATTTGTGGATGGTTTCGGAGAAGGTGATTGCCAGTTTGCCGTTTCCGCTCGATACGGATGCACCGGTTGCCGGGGAAAGAACAGATATAGTAGGTACAATAGTATCCTTCCACTGGGCGAAAAGAGTGGTATTGGCTGCGCCCATCTCGAAGTTCGCTGCGGCGGCATACGAGGTGCCTGTTCCGTCCATCTTCGTGTTCCAGCCTGTAAAGGTGTAGCCCTCTTTCACGAGATTTCCGGTGTTGCCGAGTACCGTGACATTCGTGCCGTATTCGTGGGGGCTGTTCTCGTCGACGGGAATCGCCCCACCAGTGTTGCCGTTTCCATCGTAGGTGACTGTGTAACTGTTCGTTGCCCAGTCGGCAAACAGCGCGACATTCGCTTGCCCCATGGAAAAGCTCGAGGCCGCTGCGCGATCCGTTCCGGAACCGTCAGCTTTCGTGTTCCAGCCGGCGAAGGTGAAACCGGTCTTTGCGAGATTTCCGGTGTTGGCGGCAACAGTCACGTTCGTTCCCGCTTCGTAGACGTTTGCATCGGAAGGAGCGGAGCCGGAGGTGTTGCCATTGCCGTCGTAGGTGACGGTATACGTCGGGTTCTGTGTCCATTTCGCGTAGAGGGTCGTTGCGGCGGTGACTGTATCGTTGGCGAAATTCCACGCGTTGGTGAGGGCCTCTTCCTTGAACCAACCCGCGAAAGCGTGTCCGACTTTCGTCGGGTTCGCAGGCTCGGTGACTTTGCCGCCGTGATTGATGTTCTGCTGGTCTACGGCTGTTCCGTCGTTGCTGTTGAACGAGACGGCGTAGCTGTTGACAGTCCATTTCGCATAGAGGGTCGTGGCGGCGGTGACGGTATCGGTCGCAAAGGTCCAGGCGTTCGTACATGCCTCGTTCTTATACCAGCCCGCGAAGGTATGACCGGGTTTCGACGGGGGTGCAGGCTCCTGAACGGTCTGTCCTTCGTCTATGATCTGCTGATCGACGGCCGTTCCGTCGTTGCTGTTGAACGTGACGCCGTAGGTGACAGGCACCTCGACGAGGATGGGAAGCGTGGCGGTCGCCATCTTCCCGTCGGGAGCGGTGATTCTGAGACTGAGCGTCGCGATGCCGGCCGTTGCGGAGGCTGTCCAGGAGCGAACGCGCCAGCTGCCCGACGAAACGACGGGATCGCCGAAGGTTCCTTGCGTAGCCGACCAGGAAAGGTTTTCGGAGGTAGTATCGGTGGGGGAGATGATGGCGGTGATCGTGAGCTGTTCGTTCTTCATCACCTGCGTCTCGATGGCGCCGTCTTTCGTCGCGACCAGGAGCGCTTTGGGCAGCGTTTCAACGGATGCATTTCCGCTGGTCGGAACGGTGAGGGCAACCTCGAGAGGCCGCTCCTGCGACACGAACGAGACGGGGATGTTGAACTGATTGGACCGGCCGGGGTTGAGGACGAGATCGAAGATCGAATTGAGTCCTTCGAACGTCGGCAGGGGAGGCGTCTCGAAGGAACCATTCTGGCCGATATAGAATACTTCGCCCCAGAGGTAGACGGGGGTGCCCTGCTGGAGGAGGTTGCCGCTCTCATCGGTCATGACGCCGCGGACGATGTTGGTCGCCTTGAGGAGGCCGAGATCGACGACTATTTCATCATTTTCGGCGACGGTGTTGGTGTTCGATCGCATTTTATAGACGGCCACATTGTCGTTGAACTTGGCGACAACCCGGAAGATGCCGGCCGGAACGCCGAGAATGCGGTAATTGCCCTGCGCATCCGTGAGGCCCCGGATGGACGGATACTCCTCGAGCCAGACCTCAGCTCCCGCGAGCGGTACGGAAGCAGCTGCACGGATGGAGAGGCCCGGCGTGCGGGTGACCGTGCCGCGGATGACGCCCGAACCGAGCTCTGGCGGTGTCACATAGTCGAAGTCACCGTATCCGGCATTCCTGCAAGCGGTGAACGAAACGACAAGGGCGGCGAGCAGCAGCCCCAGCATGAACCGGGAGAGCGTATTCATCGTGGAAGCCTCCTATGCAAAACAGTGAATAAAAGTGTGAATAAAAATGTGAATAATTTCTCAATGCGTTTTTGAGGCAGGAAATTCTACACACAAGGAGGAAGGGATACAAGAAAATTATTCAAATTCCCGGCGAAATTTAGAGGCTTGTAATTTGTGTACAAGAAACATTATACTGGTTTCGTATTCGGACACCGTATCGTCCGATCGAGTAACAAGTATAGTTCTCAGGCCCTCGTTCCCGGTTGTTTGCGCGTATCATCATCATGAGTATGGAGTAAAGCATGCGCAGTTTCGTCCGTTTTGGTATTTCCTTTGGTATCGTTTTTCTTCTCGGCGGGGTCGTTCCCGCTTCCTGGGCCCAGCAGGGCGTCGACTGGCAGGCGCGTCTCGAGACGGTGCATGATGCATCGCTGAGGCGGACGCTCGAAAACAGCATTGCCGCCGGCCTGATCACCGACGCCGCCGATTTCGAAACGGCGGTTGCGCGGGCCGAGTCGAGATTCCGTTCGCAGAATCCAACGTCTCAGACGGTGGTTCGAGTGGGCGAAAACACGCAGGCGATCCGGGATGTGATCGCGAAGTCGGCGGCGCCGATTCCCAGCCTCGATCGTGACGCGGTCGACGTCGAAAAAAACGAGGGGCTTCGCACGACGCTGTTCAAGCCCATTGCGGAAAAGGTGCCCGCGAGTTACGAGACGGCCTACCGGCTTGCGGTCAAGTTCGACCCCCGCGTCGGAACGGATGACACCAAGCGGCTCGGTTCTGAAATCGATGCCTACCTTGCGTCGATTGCGAACGACCCGGTGATCAAGCAGGCCCTTTCCTCGACCGGCACGACGATGTCGGATCTCAAGCGTAACTGGTTCGGGTCGGGCGCCGGCTTCGAGCATGTGATCTGCGGCGAGATCAAGGGATCCGGGGTGAGCGGGTACCACTGGTGGTACAAGTTCTACCGCGACGAACAGAACGGAAACGCAAAATACGTCAGCACGCTCGATAATGCTGGCAGCGAGTTTGCCTACACCGGCGCTTTCACATGGGACCCGGACGGCTCAGGCCCCCTGCCCAACGCGAAGAAGAAAAAAGGCGGATTTACCGTCGGCTGCTCGGCGCAGGCCCTTCTTGCGCTCGGCCACATCGCCATCGAGAGCGCCCGCAAATTCGGTTCGGTACCCGGTGCCCTCACGTTCGACGCGGCCGTGAACGGCCGGACCTTCACCTGGCAGCTGTACACAATGGGCGGCACGATCAGAAGCCTGTATCCCATGGGCGGCAAGGGTGTCGAGGTCGATGAAAACAAAATGGCGGAAGAGTATTTCGACCTCGAGGAAGAAGCCCTGCAGGCCGTGAATCCCACCGGTTCCCTAACGGTGCAATGACGAAAAAGAGTGATTCACATGAAAATCCTCAGGTGAATCCTCTTCTGTTTCGGGAACACATTCGCAGATGCCGGGCAGATAAAACTCAGATGAAGAACAGATAGAAACGAACGCCTGGAATCACTTGGTGCTCGTTTTGCCCTGGAAACTCCAGGAAAAGATGTTTCAGGTTTTCTTCTGTGTCATCCGGGGATTGGTTCTCGAAAAGAAACCCAGATATCAGACACAAAGGCACGAAGAGTTCGATGTATCTCTTCGTGCCTTTGTGTTTTCAATATATGAAGAGATATCACTCGCCGAAGAGAAATCGGGAGAGGATCGAGACGATCATCGCGCCCCAGACGACCGCGACGAGGATCCAGACGAAGATCGTCATCTTCGCACGCTGTTCCTTCCGCTCCTGCTCGATCTGGTCTGATTTGGCCGTGCGAACGATAGGATCGGACTTGAATGCCTTTGCGATCTTTTCTTTCGAATCTATCGGTGAAGTGGCGGCCTGGACGGGCGAAGCCGTGGACACCGGCATCGGCGTTTCTGGCGTGGAGGATGTCGGCGTTTCCAGTGATGCCGCTTCGCCGGCGAGGAGTTCTTCGGGGGAGGATATTTTGTCGAGCGCGACCGAGAGCTTCTCTGCAAGTTGTTTCAGAAGGACCTTCTTCTGTTCCGCTATGCCGGCGGGGGCGGCTTCGACAGCCTGGGCGACGGAATGGAGGATTTCCCGGTCGGGGTTGGAACAGAGAATGAGGCCGATCTTTTCGACGAGCTCGGGATTCGTTTCCTGATAGAAGGCTTTGAGAAGAGGCTCGCGAACGAGGCCGAACTCGACGAGCGTCGC
>JAKJFL010000246.1:0-5494 GCA_022704935.1 Candidatus Rifleibacteriota bacterium | reverse complement strand
TTCCCGGCCTCAAGAGCGATTCCGCCCTGAAGGCCCTCCTCGGCGAACTTGCCGAAAAGGCGAAAAGCGCCGAACCCCCGACGGTGCAGCCGGGCAAGCCGTCTCAGGAAGCCAAGCCGGGTATTTCCGAAGAACCCCAGGAACAGCCGGCCGCTGAGAGTCCAACGGTTCCTGCCCCGACATCCGAGGCCGGGGAGCTGCTCTCGCAGATCACACAGCCCGAAGTCGTCGGCCATAACGTCGACAAGATCATCCAGCTCTGCCGGGAACTCGAAAAGAAGCGGCGAAGGGATGAAGCGGCGGCCTACCGGATGCAGGCAGCCGAGAATCTCGTCGACAACGCCGAGGAGAACAGCGCGAACGGCGCCTTTGACGCCGCGATCGCCGACTACAACAAGGCGCTGAAAATTCTTCCCAGCCATCCCGGCGCGCTTGCCGGAAAGCGTATCATCGAAAATCTGAGTAAAAAAAAGGGCGGCGCCCCATCCAGTCCTCCCGCCGACGACACGCCGGAACCGTACATCGACGCTCAGCCTGATGACGGCTCATTCCGCGAAGGCGAGGAATAAGATGCAGATGGCGGGCGAAAGACCACAACACGACCTACACGTGAAACGGAACGAACCATGAGAGGCTCATCCCAGACCGTTCCCTGGGCGGACGCCTACAGACGTCTCGCCGAACAGCTCATTCCCTTCAGCACCCGGCAGGGTGATCTCGTCGAGATTCTGCGCGAACTCGAACTTCTCGGGCTTCCCATGATTCCCCTCACTGAAACCGACTCGACCGACCGCCGGCGCCCGCTCAAGGTGTTCGATCCGTTCACCTTCTTTTCGTCGTTCAATCGGAACATCATGCCGGAAAAACGCCTGCGCATATTCTCCGAAATCTCGAAGCGGTTCGACCCCCGCGCGTCGGTCATCGACCGCCTTCCGCCGGTTCCCTCCTTCAATGACATACGGCCCTGGTTTTTCAACTCGTCCGGAGACCGTCTGTTCAACGAAGTCCACAACCTATGGGAACTCGCCATCAGCTCGCAGACGGGCGTCGCCGAAGCCGCTGCGGCCCTGGACAAGTGCCTTTCCCTCGATGCTTCCGCTTTCGAACGTCTGTCCATAGGTCTGTTCTGGCTGAATCCGAAACTTTTTCTTCCCGCAAACCAGCCCGTGAAGCGCTATCTCGAACAGTTCGGCATCACCGGGCCCGACCGCGACGCCCGTTCCTATCGCGAATGGCTCCAGCTCATCTCACGCCGTGTCGACGAGTCCCTCCCCCAGATTTTCACGCGTGCCCACCAGGAGGAATCGCGCCAGGAAAACGACACCTGGCTGATCACCTTCGGCCGAAAGCCCGACGAGCAGCGGTGCCTGACCGAAGGCTTCATAAGCCTCGAGATCGCCGAGCAGCTTCTGATCCGCGATATGAACCGAATTCCCGATGAGGCCCCCTCCCCTTCCGTTGCGCAGGAGCGACCCACTGCGCACCAGAACGCCTGGGATTTCCTCATGGTCATGCGCGAGGGTGATCTCGTCTTCGCGCGCCATGGCACCGGCCGCCTGTCCGGCGTCGCTCGCGTCGAAGGCCCCGGCGTTCTCGTGAAAGATGCGGATACATCCTACCTGATGCGGTCCGTCACCTGGCTCAAGTGCGGCGGATGGCGTTTTCCCGAGCATCTCACCGCAACCATCGCCCCGCTCGTCCGCCTGACGCGGTATCCGCAGCTTGTATCGGAACTCCTCGACGTGATGAAGGTTTCCCGAAGCGAGCTCGAAAATCCCGAGCGACGCATCTGGTGGGTCCAGACGAGATCCGACCAGACCGGCTTCGGCCACGTCGACGTGGGAAGCGAACTGCTCCTGCCCACGGTGGACATCAACAACCAGCCCCTTTCCAATCCGGGTCCCTTCCTCGATATGACCCAGGGCGATCTCGTTCTCGGCTATACTGGCTCTCCCGTGAACGCCATCGTCTGTCTCGGGCAGGTGACGACGCCTCTCACGCAGACCCCGGCCGGCCCCGTCGTCAGGATCCGCAAGACGCGCACCCTCGAACGCCCGATCGCGTTTTCCGAAGTGAAAAAACACCCCGGACTCACCCATTCGGATATCATCAGAAACGTCGATTACCCGCTCATCCGCGTCACCGAATCGGAATATCGTGATATCCAATCCATGTTCGTCGTTCCCGTCCATCGAACTGACGCATACGGCGACCAGGAGTTTTCCGACGATTGCTTCCTCGACATCCAGCGGGCCCGCGATATCATCGCATGCTGGCGTCTTCGGAAGAACCTCATCCTGCAGGGCCCGTCCGGAGTCGGCAAGACCTTTCTCGCACGTCGCCTCGCCTGGTTTCTCCTCTGCGAGCGGAACGACGCCCGCATCCGGGTCGTCCAGTTCCATCCGTCGTATTCGTTCCTCGACTTCGTTCTCGGCCCGCAGGAAGGCCCGGGACATCCCGGCCGCCGCAACTCCGGCCCATTCTTCGAACTCTGCAGACAGGCCCAGCAGGATTCGGCACGCAACTACGTTCTCATCGTCGAGGAGATCAACCGCGGTTCGCCGGAGCAGGTGTTCGGCGAGCTGATCCAGCTGATCGACGCAGAAAAGCGCCACCAGGACTGTTCGATATCACTCTCGTTCCAACGCCGCGGCGACCCTGAATTCTATATTCCACCGAATCTTTATATTCTGGGAACCATCAACGCGGCCGAGCCCGGGCGGGGCATATCGGATTTCAGCTTCCGCAGGATGTTTTCCTTCGCCCAGCTGGAACCGGCCTTCGATTCTCAGCGCTTCAGACAGCATCTGCTCGATCAGAAAGCTCCGCTCCCCCTCGTTCAGCAGATCTGCGATGGACTCATCTCGCTAAACTCCCGCATTTCAGCCGATACGGAGCATCTCGGTCCCGGATACCGGATCGGCCACGGCTACTTCATGCCGCCTCCCGACGGCGTTTCCGACTGGCACGCCTGGCACCGGGAGATCATCACGATGCAGATCCGGCCTCTTCTAGAATGTTACTGGCCACACGAACCCGAACGTATCTCGCGCGAAATCGCGCAACTGATGCCGGCTTCCCAGGCGGCATCCGCCCGCCAGCCCAGGAGCTGACATTCACAGAACACCATGAGCCTCATACAAACCATCGAAAATATCCTCTTCAACCGAACCCCACGAATTCTCGCTGAAATGATCTGCCCGAACTGCGGGCAGAAGCAGACAAACGTGGCCGGTGAACGCTTTGTCTGCGAGAAATGCCATTACACCGTCTCCACCCTTCACCCAGCGAAGCCTGTCCGCGTCCACCTTTCGCAGGCGATGGTCTACGAGACGCTGTTCATCCTTGCCGGCCCGCTCCTCGCCATCATCGGCCTCAAGGGGTTCCTGATACCCAACGGGCTGATCGACGGCGGTGTGACGGGTATTTCGATGCTCTTATCCCATCTGACCGGCATCGAACTTGCCATTTTCATTTTTGTGATCAACATTCCGTTCATCTTCGCGGCCTATCAGAATTTCAACAAGGAATTCGCCTACCGGGCCGCGTTCTCAATCATCCTGCTCTCGATTCTGCTGCCTCTCATCAACATCCCGATCATCACGAGGGACAGGCTGCTCGACGCGATCTTCGGCGGTTTCTTCCTTGGTACCGGAATCGCTTTTTCGATTCGCGGAGGCGGCGTCCTCGACGGAACTGAAATCATGGCACTCATCATCAGCCGCCGGTTTCCGGCCACCGTCGGCGATTCGATCCTGTTCTTCAACATCATCATCTTCTCGACGGCATTGATGATGCTGAGCCCGGAACACGTCTTCTACTCGATCATCGCCTATCTCTCCGCATCGAAGACCGTCGATTTCATGATGCACGGCATCGAATCTTACAACGGCGTGATGATCATGTCCGCCAAATCCCAGCAGATCCGGTTCAATATCGTCAACGATTTTCAGCGCGGCGTGACGATCATCAAGAGCCGGGGCGGCTACTCCGAAAAGGACCAGGAGGTCCTGCTCTGCGTCGTCACCCGCCTCGAGATCAGCAATCTCCGCAAGCTCATCGACGAGCACGACGACAACGCCTTCGTACTCGTCTTCCCCATCAGCGACGTTCACGGCGGCCTGGTGAAGAAGGTGCTGTACGAAAAATCGATCGGCGAGGGAAAGCAGCCGTCGGCCTGACGTATCTGCTCCGGCATTCCGATGAAGCGAAGAGAGGAGATACTGATGAACGAGAGAATCAAAACCCGGGCCGGGCGCACCAGGACCAGTCCCATCGTCGCGCTGCTCATGGTCGTCCTGGCCTCGTGCATCATGCTGTTTTTCTTTCTCGACCGGATGATCGGCAAATCCTCCATCGAACACGGCTTCGTCACGAATAAGACATTCAAAACGTCGACCACCCGGAAAAACAACCGGAACCAAACGAAGACCACCTACTATCTCGACGTCGACACCACAACCTCGGGTCTTCTGCACCAGGCCGTCGACAAGTCCGATTACGACCGTCTTTCGAAGGGAGACCCGGTCGAAATGACCTACACGATCGGCGGCATAACGGGTTCCCGCTATTTCAAGGGCATCCGCAAGCATTTCGGCCTCGCTGAACGAGCTCAGACGACCCGCAAATAATATATTGTTCATCCTATATTACCGTTGACCGGACCGAACGCTCCGGAACCACCGAATTTTTATTTTTTCACGAAAACCATTGCGGTGGATGCCGTTTCCGCATACCATGCCTGTAATCGGCGGCAACCGTCCGCCGGCCCATTCCCGAACGAGGTGGCAGACCATGCGCAAATGGCGTCCGGAAGACTCGGCAGAGCTGTATAACATCAACGGGTGGGGGATCAATTATTTCAGTATCAATCCGAAGGGCCACGTCGTCGTCGCACCCCGCCAGAAGAAGGGGCCGTCGATCGACCTGAAGGAAGTGATCGACGAGCTGTCCCTGCGCGACGTCGCGATGCCGGTGCTTCTTCGGTTCCCGGACATCCTCGACGACCGCATCGAGAACATCTCGAACTGTTTCTCTCGGGCCGCGAACGAGTATGAATATAAAGGTCAATATTATACCGTTTACCCTATCAAGGTGAACCAGATGCGACCGGTGGTCGAGGAGATCGTCCGCCACGGCCGCAAGTTCCGCATCGGCCTCGAGGCGGGTTCGAAGCCCGAACTCCACGCCGTTCTCGCGATCATGGACAACCCTGACGCGTTGATCGTCTGCAACGGGTATAAAGACGAGGATTTCATCGAACTCGCCCTTCTGGCCCAGAAAATGGGCAAGCGGGTCTTCATCGTCGTCGAAAAACTGAACGAACTCAAGCTGATAATCAGCGTCGCCAGGCGGCTCAAGCTCAAGCCGAACATCGGCCTCAGGATCAAGCTCTCCTCGAGCGGCTCCGGCAAATGGGAAGAGTCGGGCGGCGACCAAAGCAAGTTCGGTCTGTATCCCAGCGACCTGCTCGACGCCCTCGCCCTTCTGACCG
>JAKJFL010000245.1:0-5513 GCA_022704935.1 Candidatus Rifleibacteriota bacterium | reverse complement strand
CGGCGACGAACTCGAAACGTTTGCGAATGCCCTGAACGACATGGTCGCGGGCATCAGGGAACGCGAACGGATCAGCAGGTTCGTCTCCGAGGATGCGATGGCGATCGCCGCGTCTGATGACGATTCCATGATGCATCCTGGAGGCGAATACCGGGAAGTGACGGTCATGACGTCGGACATCCGCGATTTCACCACTCTTTCGGAAACACATTCTCCCGAATCGATCGTCGCTATGCTCAACGCGTATTTCACCCGCATGGAGGCCTGCATCATCGCGAACGGCGGCACCATCGACAGGTTCGTCGGCGATGCCCTCACGGCCGTGTTTCGCGACGACGCCCGCTCGGGCGACCAGGCACTCAGAGTCTGCTCCGCGGCCCTGGAAATGCGCCGCGAGCTTGCCGCGCTGAACCGCGAGCGGGAGTCTTCAGGCTTGTTCACGATCAGGGCCGGCATCGGCATCGCAAGCGGGCGCGTCATCGCGGGACGGGTCGGCTCGAGTTCCGGACGTCTCGACGCGACATATATCGGGGAGGCAGTGATGCTGGCCTCGTTCGTCGAGACACGATCGAAGCAGGCAGTCAGGACCGGCATCGTCGTGGCACCATCGACGGTTCGGCTTTTGCGGGGCCGCGGCCGGCTCGAGTTTCTCGAACGAATCACGCCCGAGGGAAAGAGCCGGGCCTTTTCGCTGTATGAGCTGACCGACCTGCGTGACGCGTTCGATGAAAGCGATGCGTGACGTTCCCGACATCGTCTGCCTGCCGGCGGTGCATGTCCGTCAGCGGCGGCGCTTCGATTCGCGTCCTCCGGCATCCGGCGGGCAGATGAGGGTGATCTCGTTCCGGTCGTGAAACAGGTGCTTCACCCGCAGCCGGTCGAGAGCAAACCGTTTCCCGAGTTTTTCTATAGCGTTAAGAATAGACGAGGGGTCTTTCCCGCGGAACTTGACGTTCACGACGAATCCGCGGCACATGCCGGCTTCGAGCCAGCGTTCGACAAGGCCAATCGTCGCCATCGGACGCACGATCATGTCGCACAGAAGCCAGTCGACAGCTTTTTCCGGCATATATTCGTATCCGTTGTCTCGACGGTGTTCGCAATTTTTCTCCGCCGCCACCCGCCGGTCGAGGTCCGCCGCGTCGACGGCCGTGACGCGTGCGCCGCGCCGGAGAGCCGACCAGGTCCATCCGCCCGGCGCCGCACCGATGTCGACACATGTCTGGCCTCGTTTCGGGGCTGATCCAGCTTCGAGCCAGGCCTCCTCGAGCTTGTAATAGGAGCGACAGGGGGCGATCGGGTCGAATTCGAGGAGAACGTCTGGTGAAGGCCATGGCGCCGGCACCGGGATTCCTGCCGCATCGCGCCCGAGCTGCGCGACGCTGAGCCAAAGCTCATCCTTCTTCGTCAGCAGACCCGTCACGACGATCCCGCGACCGGTCTCGGCAATCTCCTTCCAGGGTCGCCGACGTTCCGTCGCACGTTTGCGGTATGTCCGCATACGCTCGTCGAACAAGTCGGAGAGGAGGGATGCGCGCGCATGGATATCGGCGTATATTTCCGATTCGCACGTCCAGGCATCCGGGGTCGTGAAGCCGGCGGTCCAGTTCATCGCGACGGAATCGAGCATCGCATCCGCCGCCTCTCCCGCGAGTCTGGCGAGGTCTCGAGCACCGTCGGCCGAAATCCGCACGATGTCCGGGAGGCGATTGCGCGCAAAGACCGTGTCGCATCGCATCAACGCGGGAACTCGTCTGGCCGTCACGAGTCCGGGGGCTGCTGCTGCTGCGGCGGCACCCGGTGCGATGGATGTCAGTTCGTCGATGAGGGGCTGTTCCCAGCCGATCGCGCAGACGAACCCGATGCGGGGCTCAGAGGCCATACTTCTCGATCTTGGCACGTAATGTATTTCTCGTTATACCAAGGTAGTTCGCCGTCTGCACCTGATTGGCCTTGAACATATTCAGCGCCTGCAGGAGGAGTTCGCGCTCGACGGCATCCATCAGGCGATCGTGGGCACACCCCGCGATGTTCTCGCGAAGAGACTGGGTGACGAAGTTCCGGATGTGCTGTTCAACCGTCTCCTCATGCGCCTGGCCGCCGATAACGACTCCCGGGGCCGGAACCTGCTCATGGCCGGCCGATGCGGGTGCGGCATGCGGCTGAACACCCTGCATCTGCAGCGACGGCATGACGGGAGCGGCAGAAGGCTGAAGTCTCGCGTTTCCCTGGCGAACCTCGATGGGGAGATGCTCTGGAAGAATGACCTGGTCGCGTCCGAGGGTATACGACTGTTCGATCGCGTTTTTCAGCTCCCGGACGTTGCCGGGCCAGGAATACGCCGTCAGGATCGACAGAGCCTCGTCGGAGATGCTCTTCGGCATGCCTTTTCGCTGGGCCGCGAGCTGGGTGCAGAAATAGCTCGCAAGGAGAGGAATGTCTTCGGATCTTGTTCTGAGGGGGGGGAGTTGGATCTCAATGACCTTGATGCGGTGGTAGAGGTCTTCGCGGAACCGGCCGTCATGGATCGCCTTGCGGAGGTCCTTGTTCGTCGCGGCGATGATGCGCACGTCAACCTTGATGCGCTTATTGCCGCCGACCCGCACTATCTGCCGTTCCTCGAGTACGCGCAGGAGCTGGGCCTGCATCTCGAGGCTCATGTCGCCAATTTCGTCGAGGAACAGGGTGCCGCCCTGGGCGAGCTCGAACACGCCCGGTTTCGAGGCATTCGCGCCGGTGAACGCGCCCTTCTCATAGCCGAACAGTTCCGCTTCCATGAGGCTCTCGGTGATCGCCGTGCAGTTGATCGCCCAGAACGGCTTGGATGCGCGGTTCGAGTTGTAATGCACCGCCTGGGCCACGAGCTCCTTTCCCGAGCCGGATTCGCCTGTCACAAGAACGGTGACGTCCTCGGCCGATACTTTTCCGATCAGTTTGTAGACTTCCTGCATCGGCGGGCTGTTTCCCTTGAGACCGCCCGTCTTGTCGCCGGAGGTTTCGGGCAGGTCGGCGGCCTTGACGGTCCGGGCATTCAGGCCTCTTCCGATCAGCAGCAGGCACTCGTCGATGTTGAACGGTTTGCTGAGAAAATCGTAGGCTCCGAGCTTCATAGCGGAAACCGTCGTTTCCATGTCGGTATATGCGGTCATGACGATGACCTGCGCATCGGGATGGGATTCACGGATTCTCTTGAGCACTTGCAGGCCATCCATCTCGGGCATTCGGATATCGAGCAGGGTGAGGTCTGGACGGACGCTTTCGAAGATCGCAAGACCCTTCGCGCCCGTTTCCGCGAGGAACACGTCGTAACCGGCCTTCTTCAGGGCCTTTTCAAAGGCCCATCTGACGCTGTGTTCGTCATCAACCACAAGGATCTTTGCAGAAAGGGTCATTCCTCCAGCTCCTCTTGAAGGCGAGGCATCGGTTCGCAGACGTCCTCTTCCTCGTCGGTATTCTTTCGTTGCCCGTGACGTCCCGCCGGGCTTGCCATGGGGTCGATGAACCTGTCGCCGTGCAGGATGATGACGCGGCAGCCCGGGTTGATCCGCTTCACCGCCTCGGCAACGCAGTCACGGATCTCGTCGTGCGAGTAGCGGAGCGACACGTGAAACATCATCAGCGTGCCGGCACGGGCGTCTTTCGCCGCCTGAAGGACATCGCTCAGCACCGAGTGCTGCTGGAAATTGCGTTCGTCGTCATCGAGTCTTAGATAGGTGCACTCGTGGCACAGGAACAGGGTGTCCCGGATCGCATCGGGATTAATCGGCCGCGAGTCGCCGCCGTAGGTGAAGATGATCTGTTCGAAGCTCTCGGCGACAGCCTCCTTGCCGAGACGCAGAATGGCGGCGTTGATCTCGTTCTGGGGCATTCCGACATATTCTGCTTTCAGCCGCCGACGCATCTCGACGATGTTGAAGCCGAGGCTCAATTGTTTGTGCGAGTGCTGGGTCCGGAACGTGCGGATGAAGGTTTTCCCGCGCCCGTCCTCGAATTCGATGCGCTCGCCCGCCTCAACCGGCCGCCAGACCAGGTCGAAGGAAAGTTCGTGCTGGGTGCTGGCAAGATACTGGCGGATGACTTCGATCAGGGTGTTGTTCTTCGGATAGAAGATCTCGAGCGTCGCCGTCTGGTCACCCGCGCCGAGGTTCCGGATGTTCACGAGATTTATAAGGCCCGCTATATGATCGGCATGGCCGTGCGACAGGAAAATTTTGCGAATGCCGAACACGCGGTTCAGCAGGGCTGTCGCGATCCCCTCCCCCGCGTCGAACAGAACGTTGAAGCGGCGGTGGTACAGCCAAGTCGAGAACAGGGCCCGCGAAAACCCGCGCAGCTGGTCCTGGAGTGGGAAAACTGGTTTGTGCATGACGGTCAGAGTTCCTTGAAGGCCATGGGATTCTTCACTTTCGACAGGGCGATGTCATAGGCAATGCGCCCCTGCTGGTAGAGGGTCTTGAGGCTCCTGTCCATCGAGACCATGCCGAACTCGGCTCCCGTCTGGATGAACGTATCGAGCTGGGGGATCTTGTTCTCGCGGATGATGCGCCGGACAGCCGGCGTCGCGATGAGCAGCTCGTATGCGAGCACGCGGCCGTTTTTGTCGACCGTCGGGAGCAGCTGCTGAGAAATGATTCCCTGGAGCGAGTTCGCAAGCTGGATGCGAATCTGATCATGCTGGAACGGCGGAAACACGTCGACAATGCGGTCGATCGTCTGCTGGGCATCGCTGGTGTGGAGCGTCGCGATGACCAGGTGGCCGGTTTCGGCGGCGGTGATCGCCGTCGAAATCGTCTCGAGATCGCGCATCTCGCCGACACCGATGATGTCGGGGTCCTGGCGAAGGATGTGTCTCAGCGCCATGGCGAACGATTTCGTGTCACTGTGCACCTCGCGTTGGAGGACGATCGACTTTTTATGCCGATGAATATACTCGATCGGGTCCTCGATCGTGATGATCCGGCAGCGCCGTTCCCGGTTGATCTGATCGAGCAGGGAGTTGAACGTCGTCGTCTTACCGACGCCGGTCGGCCCGGTGACTAGCACGAGACCGTTCGGTTTCCGCGAAAGTTCGAGCGCCGCTTCGGAGAGGCCCAGTTCCTGGAGCGATTTTATCTGGGGCTGTATAATACGGAGGGAGGCTTCCATGTTGCCCCGTTCGCGAAACACGTTGACGCGGAATCGGCCGACCCCCGGAATTTCCAGGGAAAAATCGAGTTCCCAGTCCTGCTCGAACTTCTCGATCTGCTCGTCGTTGAGGATCGACGTGACGAGCTCTCTACACGTATCGGAAGAGAGATTGTCGAAGGGAAGGGTCACGATTTCGCCATGAATGCGTGCCGCAGGCGGGAGGCCCACCGACAGGTGGAGATCGGACGCCTCCTTTTCCTGACAAAGCCGCAGCAGTCCCTGCATCGTGGTGGAACCGATCATCGAGTTCTCCAGGCGTTCACAGATTCCTCCCGGCATCGTCATGCCGTGAATCCGCATGATACCACGAAGGGAACCCGATCCGC
>JAKJFL010000244.1:0-5528 GCA_022704935.1 Candidatus Rifleibacteriota bacterium | reverse complement strand
TCACTGACAGGTTCTATCGCAGGCGATGTATTTGCAAAATTGGGCATGACAACAACACCTCCGGCATGTACTGCCGGAAGTCTACCCTTCATCGAGCCAACGTACAAGCTGTCTTGCATCAATTCACGCTCTCAAAAAACTTGTGGAAAAATGCGGTACACCGGAAATGTGGGATGAAGCGGATGATCTCCCCGAACCGCTCGTGAAGTGTGGGTTCTCCGGAGCCGGCAAGAGTGATGAAATCAGCGGGTTCCCCGGATTCGAGCCAGGTTTTCAGCTCGGCCGTCACCGCATCGACAGGAACGTATTCCCGGCACCGGTCCGTTTTGCGGGTGGTCGTGCCCAGCTGGCAGAAGATGCAATCGAGGCTGCACGTCTTGAAGGGGGTGAGGTCGACGCCCAAAGATCTCCCAAAACGGCGCGAGGGGACCGGACCAAATATATATTTATAGTTATTTTTCATTTCATCCTCCTTATCTGGCCGGAAAGCGGTTCACGGCTTGTGGATGCGACAAGTGCCAAAGGGGTTTTCCTTCGCCGGAATTTCGTGTAAGGTAATCAGCACTCTCGTCCTGTCACATCCATGGAGGAATCCGCATGAACATCCATCTCGTCGCCGTCATTCAGGGCATTGTCGAAGGGCTGACCGAGTTCCTGCCGGTCAGTTCGACAGGACATCTTATTCTCTCGGGGCATCTGCTGGGCTTCACGGGCGAGAAGGCCGACACCTTCGAGGTGTTCATCCAGCTCGGCGCGATTCTCGCCGTGGCCATTCTCTACCGGACACGCATCACCGACATGCTGCGTCGCTGGCGTGATCTGCCGTGGTCCAGCACCCGGCTGACCCTGTGGCATATCGCTCTGGCAATGGTTCCAGCCGTCATTCTCGGCCTGCTGTTTCACAAAAAAATCAAGCTGTATCTCTTCTCGCCGAAAACCGTGCTGATCGGACTCGTCGTCGGCGGCGTGTATCTGATTCTCGCCGAGCGGTTCCAGCCCAAGGTGCGGGCCACGACGGTCGACGAGATGACCTGGAAGCAGGCGCTTGGAATCGGCGTCTGTCAGTGCCTCGCCCTGTGGCCGGGCTTTTCCAGGGCTGGCGCGACGATCGCCGGCGGCCTTTTGTTCGGCGTGTCGCACATACCCGCAGCGGAGTTTTCGTTCCTGCTCGCCATTCCGATGATGGTCGCCGCGACGGGGAAGGATCTCTGGTCGAGCCGCGAGCTGCTGTCGATGAGCGACGCCGGCGTCTTCGCGATCGGGTTCTTCGTCTCGTTCGTGGTGGCCTGGCTCGCCGTGGTCAGCTTCATGCGCTTCCTCGGCCGCACCCGCCTGACGCCCTTCGCCTGGTATCGGTTCGCGCTGGCTGCCGCGTTCGGCATCTACCTGCTGTCCTGACATGCAGTGCCAGCTGAACGGCGCCACCGTCGCACCCGCACGACCGCCCGTCACCACTGAAACGTATCGCCCGCCTTGCCGGGAGCGACCGTGACGCCGAAGGCCGCGCCCAAGGCCGCGACGGCGCCGTCCCCCGTGCAATGCGTGGGAATCAGCTGCATCGGCTGGAATTCGCGCAGTTCACCAATCGTCCGATCAAGTCTGTCGGCGTCGGCGTTCAGCAGATGAAAACCGCCGATGACAGCCAGAACGGGTTCGTCTCCCGCCAGTTTGCGCACGCGCGTCAGGGTGTTGATCAGGCCTGAATGGCAGCAGCCGGTCACGACGACGATGCCCCCGTGGGTTCGCGCCCAGAATGCCTGGTCATCCTCAATGGCATCAGGCTGCGCGCCATGCGGATCGAGAAAGAAGGGGCCGCCAGTGGTTTCATAGGATGTCCGTCTGGGGATCGGCCCCGTCAGGCCGACATCCGAAGACCACAAGACCGGCCTTGACTCGAACGCCCGCAGTTTTTCGGGCAGCCGCTCAACGGCCTTTCGGGCAGGTTCCGGCATACCGACCGCTTTAGCCGCATTGTTTTTGATACTGTAGCGCGGTCCGACCACAGCCGGATGGCAGTGAAGCCGCGCACCCGGCGCCCGCTCGAAGGCGAGCGGCAATCCGCCGGTGTGGTCGTAATGGCCATGGCTCAAGGCAACCATGTCGGCCGTGGAAAGATCGATGCCGAGTGCCCGGGCATTGGCTTCCAGCGCCGGCCCCTGGCCGGTGTCGAACAGCAGCTTCGCTTTCCCGAACTCGATCCAGAATGCTAGGCCGTGTTCGGCCGTCAGCCCCTGGGGGGCCTTGTCATCGACGAGAATCGTGATCTTCAGATATGGCAGCATATTCATCGCACCCCGACGATCGTGTCCTGGATGCTGGTCCGGTGCAGGCCGACCTTGAACCCGTCGGCGAGCAGCCATTCCCGCATCTCCATCAGGCTTCCGGAGCCCACATCGTGCCGGCGCCCCTCGCTCTGCAGAATCCGGTCCATCACTTCCAGACCATACGAGCTGAAATCGCTCACGATGATACGCCCCGCAGGTGACACAACCCTGGTCATCTCATCATACACGGCCCGGGGCTTGGCGAGGTGATGAAGAACATTCACGGTGATCACCAGATCAAAAGACGCCGCTGCGTACGGCAGCTGTTCGGCATTTGCGATTTTGAGCGTCGCCCGGTCGGCACATCCGTCATGGCGCAGGTTCAGCAAAGCCATCCGCTGGTCCTCGGGAGAGAGATCGACGGAGGTCAGCCGGGCTCCTGCCCGGGCCAGCGCGACCGTCATGTAGCCTTTGCCGGTGCCGATCTCGAGGACCGGCCCCGTCATGGGGCGAATGATGCCGAGAATGAACTCCCGCTCCCGTTCGATGTCGTAGCCGAAACTGCGGTACAGTTCCCGGCGGCTCTCATACCGCCGCCGATTCGCGAGAACCTCTTCGTCGAGGATGTCCATAGCCGTTCGTTTCTCCATTTTCCCCGGGGTCACGCACGCGGAACCGGGATGACGACGGTTTCGAGGCAGGGCTTCAGCTTCGGCGTTCCGCCGCCTTCCGAGACGATCCGCAAAGCGCGTTCGCCATCGCGCACCCGCGACCCCGCAAGGTGCGTCAGGCCCGTTCCGCGAAAGACACCCGGGAACAGAGGCACCGATGGGCCAAGCAGCACGGCGGCCCGCACGGAGCCCAGCGCCGCCAGATACTCGTCGAGACCGCCGGTGACCAGGGTCGTCGCCGTGATGATCGCCGTCGTGCAGCTTTTCAGGGCGCGCAACCCCTGTTCGCGGTTCAATTCATCCGAGGCGGGGTGTTCCTCGACCACATCCAGGCGGCAGCCCGACCGGCGGATCTCCGGCATCAGCGGCCCGAAATGCCCGATCATGACCAGATGGTCGGTCGGTTTCAGATCCAGGATGGAAAGGACATCCATGCCAAGAGACGATTCCTGCGCCAGTTGCAGGCCAAGAGCGTTCGCCGTCGCGACACCCAGCATCCGCTTCAGCGAGGAAGCCGGATGCGCGATTCCCTCGAGAAGCTCCAGCGCCGGACGGCCGACGAGCGTGCCCGCCTCGGGAAACTGCTGACAGCAGCGGTTTTCCCCCTTCGGCGTCCAGCACAGGCCGACTTCACCCGACGCAAGGCGGACCGCGGAATACCCGAGTCCCATCCGGACGTCGCCGATCGAGTTCTGCTCGGCAAAGAGGCGCAGGGTCTCGAATATACTTTTAGCTATACCATTCATCCATCTTCTCCCGATCGAATCCGTTCGTTCTCTTCCCCGATGCCGTCAGGCCAGTTCCTCCGCGCCTGAGAACAAGTGTTCGACATGCAGGACGGCGACCGCCACGCGGGCGAACCGGGCGTCGACCCACGTCAGCATGTCGTCGTATATCGGTCCGGATGTAACGTATTCGATCGTTCCCTTGGCCTGATACGCCGCGCGGTCTTTCGCGATGAACAGAAGCGAGCCCCTGCTGCCGTTTTTGATGTTGGCCCGGGTCTTGTGGAATTTGTTGTCGGCGATGGCGATGCGGCCATCCGAAAGAAGCTTCACGGACATGACATAGACCGCGTTCGGCGTTCCATCGGCATCGACGGTCGCCAGCACGAGCGGGCCGTCTCGCTTTTCCCATGCTGTTTTCAGGGTTTCTGGTTTCACGATCATTCTCTGATTCCTTTCATCCGGAGATTGCAGTGTCACATTCGAAGCGGGCGAGACATCAGACGCTCTCGCCGGTCGCACAGGAGCCGCCCCGGCTCAGGCAGGCCCTGAGCCAGAAGCGGTGTTGATACAGATGAATCACGATCATGGCGAGGAACGCAACGGATAGCCAGAAGTGGATGTCACCCCATGCATGCCGATCCATCCCCCAGAGCAGTTTCGGGCCGGAACCGTCGTCGAGGCCGATCTCATGGCCATGGCCGAAACCATGGCCGAATCCCCGGCCCAGGCCGTGGCCAGGCCCCGGGCCGTGACCGCCGTGTCCCGAGCCGGGTGGAAGATGCCATTTGATGATACCGCCGGTGACGGCCACCAGAAACAGCAGCACGAAACCGACAAGATCGACGATGGCGATTCCGCTCGGCATCTCAGGCTTCTACCTGGCTTGCGACGGTATCGCCCATCCGGCCGATCAACGGCAGAATTGCCTCGGAGAAGGCTTTCGCGGCCGGGCGTTCCGAGAATCGCTGGACATACGGCACCCCCTGATCGCCCGCCCCCATCAGCTCGGGATCGATCGGGATCCGGCCCAGGAACGGCACCCCCATGTCGGCGGCCATCGCTTCACCGCCGCCCTTGCTGAAAATATCGGTCATTTCGTTGCAATGGGGGCAGACGAAGCCGGACATGTTCTCGATCACGCCCAGAACCGGCAGATCGAGGCGGTGGCAGAAGTTGATCGAGCGACGCACGTCCGAGGTGGCCACCTGTTGCGGGGTCGTGACGATGATCGCCCCGTCGGCCTTTCCGATCATCTGCACGATGCTGAGCGGCTCGTCCCCGGTGCCGGGCGGGCAGTCGACCACGAGGACATCGAGGTCGCCCCACTCGGTGTCACGCAGGAACTGCTGAATGACGCCGATCTTCATCGGGCCGCGCCAGATCAGGGCCGTGTCGCGGTCCTGAAGCATGAAACCGATCGACATGACGCGCAGATTCGCAGTCACCTCCGCCGGAACGATGCAGCCATCCTCGGCGTAGGCCGCGTACGACTCCAGCCCCATCAGCTTCGGGATGCTGGGGCCATGGATATCGACGTCGAGCAGGCCGACGCGGTGGCCCTCGAGGGCCAGGCTCACGGCCAGATTCGCCGCCACCGTGCTCTTGCCGACGCCGCCCTTGCCCGAAAGGACCAGGACCTTGTGCCGAATCGCCGCCATGCGGTCGGCCAGGCGCTGACGCGCCTCGTACTGTTCCTGCGTCTCGTTGGGCAGCCGGCCGTGACTGGCGCAGCCATTCTTGTCACAGGCGCTGCAGGTGCTCTTGTCGCAACTCATGATCGATCCTCGGTGCAGGCCAGGCCTGCCTGACATGCCATCGTTGGGCCGTGGCGGCCGCCCGTGGCCGCCCTCGGCCGGTAACATAGC
>JAKJFL010000243.1:0-5569 GCA_022704935.1 Candidatus Rifleibacteriota bacterium | reverse complement strand
ACGGACCGGCCAGACCTGCTGCGGGAGCAGTCAGCGGTGCGGAAAGCCGTCCTGCGGGGAAGACCTCTAACGCCCGGGAGAGAGACAACGCCATGCCTGAGGGGGCTGAAGATGAGCGAGTTTGTCGTTGCGGAAGAAATCACGAAAACTGTCGGCTGGTGGAAGAAGGAGACGATCGTCGACCGCGTTTCCCTGACGCTTCACGAAGGGGAGATCATGGGCCTGCTCGGGCCGAATGGCGCGGGCAAGACGACGACGATGAAAATGCTGCTCGGCCTGACGTCGATCACGTCCGGCTCGGCACGCATGTTCGGGGCCCCCGTGCCGTCGGCGGCATCGCGGGTGGGCGTCGGGTTCCTGCCCGAGGCGATCCAGCATCCCGACCATCTGACGGTGCATGAATACGTCCGGTTTCATGCCCGTCTGAGCGGGCTGTCCGACGGTGCCGCACTGATCGAGGAGCACCTGCGCCGCGTCGGGATGTGGGAACCCCGGGACTGCCTGCTGGTCGAGTGTTCGAAGGGCATGCGCCAGCGGACCGACATCGCGCGCCTGCTGATACGGCAGGCCCGCCTGATCTTCCTCGACGAGCCATTCAGCGGCCTCGACCCGTGCGGCCAGGTGATGCTCAAGGACCTGCTCGTCTCGCTCAAAGAACAGAAGATCGCCGTGCTCGTGAACTCCCATGCCGCGGGCATTCTTGCCGACGTCTGCGACCGGGTCAGCATCATGGACCGCGGCAGGATCATCCTCAGCGACCCGCTCGAAAAACTCCTGAGGACTCCCCGGACGAAAGTGGCGGCACGCTTCGCCGACGCCGATGCCGCGATCGCCTTCGTGAAGCCGCGTTCCGCCCTTTCCCACCAGGTGAAGGAGGCGTCGACGGTGGAGTTCGTCCTCGATGACACGGCTGGTCTCAACGGACTGATCGGGGCGATCCTGGCCGCGAACGGGGCGCTGATCGAGGTGACGCCCGTCACGCTGTCGCTCGATCAGCTGTTCGTCCAGGTGCTTGCCGGACGGAATGATGCTGTCACGGGAGGGAACGCATAACATGCTGTCGCACATCCGTTTGATCGCATGGGATACCTTTCTCGACGTCGCCCGTCACAAGATGCTGACGGTCCATCTCGTGTTCGTCTGCATCTCGCTCGGGCTGTTCAATCTCTTCGGCCACTTTTCGACGACGCCGACCCTGGAATACCGCATGATCCAGGATGTCGGCCTGTCGATCATCTCGCTGTTTGGCTTCCTGATCGCCCTGTTCATCGGCTCGACCACTCTGCGCGACGAGATCCAGCGCAAGACCGTCTACGCGGTTCTGACTCTGCCGATGGGCCGATGGGAACTCTATACAGGCAAATTCCTGGGAACCCTGCTCGCCGCGATCGTCAACGTCCTGGTCATGCTCGGCATCCTGACCGGCCTGCTGTATCTGAAATACGGCGTTCTCTGGACCGGCTTTCACTGGGTCGCCCTGTTCATGCTGTTCGAGTTCGCGATCATGACGGCGATGGTGCTGCTCTTCTCGCTGGCCGACTCGCTCATCGTCTGCTTCTCGCTCTCGATCTTCTGCGTTCTCCTCGGGAACATGGCCGAGCATGTGCAGCATCTCGCGATTGAAGCCGGAATTCCTCTCCTGGGATGGCTGGTGGACGTCATCTACTGGATCGTTCCGAATTTCGGGTATTTCAATATAAAGCACAAGATATTGAAAGACTTCGCCATCTCTCCCACGTTCGCTCTCTGGGCGGCCGGGTATGCGGTGTGTTACCTGTTTTTCCTCCTGGTGGCCGGGTCCTGGGCATTCAGAAAAAAAGATCTGTGAGGGGGAGCGCATGAACAAGCATCTTGCCCTGTTCATCATCGCCCTCGTCGCCGTGGCCATTTCGCGACATTGTTTCATCGAACAGTACCGCCAGGAGGCGAAGACTGCTTCCGCCACGGAAACGATGGACGAGGTCCGGGACCGGGCCGGCGCCTACTTCTCCCTCGAACCGAACGGTGCTTCGGAAGGGCATCATCTCGAGGTTCACGATGAACAGCCCGATCTCCACTTCGCGGCGGCAACCGGCCATGAACAGTGCGATGAACATGCCTCAGGCACGGCTCACGAGGATGGTGAAGGGCACGAACACCATGCCGGCCACGAGCATCACGGCCATGATCATGCTCACGATCATGCCGGTCATGCGCATGGCATCGGAGATCCGACCGTCTCGCCAGGTTTCGTCATCCTTCTTCGGCAGCTCGGGTTTGCCGAACTCGCGGCGAATCTGCTCTGGATTCAGATGGATGCCGATTCGCATGCCGGTCTCTGGCACCGGGTCACATATGCGCTGGAACTGATCCCGGTTCTCGATCCGACGTTCATCGACGCCTTTCTGCTGAGAGCCTACCTGCTCGACGAGTATGAAAACCGCCATGCGGAGGCCGTGCAACTTCTCGAAAAGGCCTTGAAACAGAACCAGCACCGTATGGAACTCTGGCAGCAGATCGGAATCTACTGCCTGAACCATGGCGGGAGGCACGGCCCGACCCGTGATCTGCCGAAAGCCCTGGATGCGTTTTACAAGGCAAGCAACTTCGCTGGCGCTCCCCCATACATGATTCGCATGGCTGCCGCCACGCTTGCGGCGATGGAACGCCGGGACGAGGCCGTCCAGCTGCTTCGGCAGGTCATGTCCCTGCCGGAAAGAACCGAAGACCAGCTGCAGATCGACCGCCTCATGATCAACCGCATCCTCTCGGGGGAAAAATTTTAATATCGAATAATATATAAATGTCGGTCCGGTCATCTCTGTTGCGCCAAATCGGGCGGATTTCAAACCCGCCCCTGCAGACAGATATCCTGAAAACAGTTTCAGTGAGTCCTGGAAAATGAAATCCACCCGTTCGCCCTGAGCCTTTCGAGGGGGGTGAACGCCTCTCGTGCTTCGACAAGCTCAGCACGAACGGAAATTCAGAATCGGTTTCCCGTTTTGTGAACCTGGGCGGAATTTCATGTGTTTGCGCTGATGTAGCTGGAAATGGGCGTTTCGTGATATGCATTGAATGCAGGTTCAATGCCAGGGAGGTATTTGATGAAGCTCCGTCACTCCGTGGTTCTCATGCTCGCATTCTCGCTTTTTCTCGGAACGGCCGCGTTCGCGATGACGACCGGCGAGAAGGCTGCCATCGATACGGTTCGCAGGGAGGTGGGACTGATTCTCGGGGCGAAATCTTCTTTTGCCCGGCCTCTTGGACAGTATTCCGATTACCAGGCCGATCTCCAGGTCATTCTCCGGAAGTATCCCGTCCTGAACAAACCCCGGCAGGTGCTGCTCGAGGGGCGGCCGGTGAAAATTCTCGTGCCACTCGCGCTGAGCGCCGAGGATGTCGGTGGCTTCTTCCAGGTCAGCCCGGACGGCTCCACGATCCTCTCCTGGCCTGCCTGGGATAAAGAACTGAAGCCCATCTTCCGCCTTTCCCGCGCAGACTGGGAGAAAGCACCCGACGCCAACTCGCTGCCCCAGCTATCCGAGCTAATCCCCGTTAAGCCGGACCATTCCGCGGGGGTGCCTGTCGAGATTTCCGATCTCGAGGATGTGTATCTCATCGATCACCTCGAAAGCATTCCCCCGAAAACCCAGGAGGAACGGAAGGTTTATACGGAGCAGGAAGGACTCGCCGGCGCCTTGGGCCGCCGCACCGGGTCATCGAAATGCATCTCCTACGCGGTCAGCATGGCGAGCGACTGGTGGAAGTCGGTGCTCGGCCTGCCGATCGGGAAATACGTCTCCTTCGTGAACGGCACACTCGAATACGGCATGAATCCCCGCCTCATCGAATCTCTTTACTACTCGGTGCCCAAGTCGCCCTATTCGTGGGTTCTGTTCACCGGCAAAGACCGGGTGACGGGCGAGAAGATCGCCTATTCCCCGAAGCATTTCGCCTATATCGTCTCATCGATCCCTCTCCCGAAAGAGGTCCAGGACCCCATCCGCAAGGGCGTCCGGTATCCGCTTCCCGCCGACGGGTTCGGGATGGACAAACCATTTTTCCCGGTGTTCGACCATCATCATGGCGATGTGAAGACGATCCGTCAGGGTCTGGAACGGTATGGCATCCTGTTTTCCCAGCACACGATGCGGTTCCTGCACGACAAACTGTCGTCGCCGCTCGGCGTGCACGGTGTGAACATAGTGGGAACCGCCCGCCTGAAGGGCAAGGACGTCGTTCTCTACTACGAGACTTTCGGTAAAAATCATCGTGATTATATAGAAGATAGTTTTTATGGGCCTCGCCTGCGGGCGTTCCCGGTCCAGTTCTTCTACCAGGGGCTCGCGTTCCCGCATCACCTGCGCGTCTCGATGGAGCCTCGCGGTGAAACCCTGTATGTCCGGTTCACCGACTGCCTCGGCAGGCCCGCCGTGCCCGATCGCGTTTCGGCCGAGCGCGACGGAACCCCCGTCGCCGTCAAGGCAGCCGCGGAACTGCATTTTCCGGCGTTCAACGAGAAGGGCGTGCTGAAACTCCGGTTCGAGAAGAAATACTTTTATGCCCCTGAAGAGGATGGAGCTTACGAACGCACCTGGTTCTTCGGGAAAAGCGGGTGCGTCGAATTGAAAGAGTATGAGAAGCTCGTTGCCGCGTTACACGCCAACAAACAGAACCTCATCGAAAAGATCCGGTACAAGCCCGAAAACTTCTACGACTACCTTGTGTGCCGCGAAGAAACCCTCCGGAGGGAACTCCTTCCGATTCTCCGGAAGCTTTCCTCCGACCCCGAGCTTGCCCGGGCCGTCGCCGACGAGTTCCGGCGGAACGAGGTGCTCGCGAAATCCCCGCTCGGCCGTGAGTGCAAAGATCTGCTGAAGTTCTCGGAAGCGCAAACCATCCGCTAACGCCCTGACATACTGTTTCAGGAAACCCCGGGAGGCAATGTCTGCCGCCCGGGGTTGGCTTTATACCGGCACAAAAGCCGATTTTACGTTCCCATCCATGCCGAGCCTGTCGAAGCACGATCGGTTCTCGCCCCCTTCGGGAGGCTGGGGAGTTGCTTCGTCAAGCTCAGGGGAAACGGGTGATTTTCATTCTGCAAAACCCGATAGGCAGACGAGATTCACCGGAACGTGAGAAATACGAAATAAATGCATGGATTCCATGCGAATTATGCGCGTCTCATGACGTCACGCGCGAGCGGATCGCGAGGCGCTCGCGCTGTTGTTGCCATGTGCTCTCTGTCACCATGACGGTGCGGTTTGCATGACTTGGAATAAGCCTATGATGGGCATTTCGGTGAATGTCCGACGTCATGGCACGATTTGTGCTGATAGCAAAATCATGGTTATATAGGTTCGTCTTCGAATCCCTTCGGGTATCCAGGAGGAAATCATGTCCGGTATAGATCGGCTGTTTGCCGTCATGCTCTGTCTGTCATTCGTTTCACTGCCCGGCTTTGCCGCCGAGCCCCTGTCGATCGGCGAGGCCGTTAGAAAGGCCTTGGGCCACAGCCCGGCTCTCGGCGCCGCACGCGAAGGCGAGACCGTGGCGCGTGAAAAGATCGGCGAGGCCCGGGCGATGCGTG
>JAKJFL010000242.1:0-5571 GCA_022704935.1 Candidatus Rifleibacteriota bacterium | reverse complement strand
GACCGTGTGAGTTCTGCCTGCGCTGTGCCACCTGCGCTTGTTGAGGTGCATGCGGGCCATCTGGTTGCCTGCCATCATCCGCAAAACTGAAAGCATCGGCGTTCTGCACACGCCGAACTGTTTTTGTGATACCTTTATCACTCGATTGCACGGCGTTGCCCGTTTCCGCGGGCGAAGCCTTTCTGGCAATGCAACACTGACAGTGGGCGCGGCATTCCCCGTTCGCTGGAACTTCTGGAGATCGCAGACATCATGACAAACATTCGAAACGACGACATCGACACCGAATCCCTGAAGAAGGAAATCAAGCAGGAGCTCATCAAGCGCGAGATCATGATGGGCATGGACGAAGACGAGATCGATCTGTTCGAACTCGGCAAGGTTCTCTGGAAGCACTGGCGCATGGTTCTGATCATGCCCTTTGTCGTTGCCGTTATCGCGGCGCTGTATAGCCTGACAATACCCAACCAGTTCAAATCGAAGGCGACGATTTTCGTCCATGCCAAAGGCGGCGGTGGCATGAGCGCACTGCTCAGCAGCCTGCCGATGGCCGGCATGCTTGGCGGCATCGGAGGCGGAGGCGGAGCCGAATATCTGATGGCGTATCTGAAAAGCGATGACATGTCATGTCGTATCATCAGCCAGTTCGGCGTGGCGACAAACCCGGTTCTGATGGGAGAAAATCCGCCCGATGATGTGAAGATCGACGACCTGATCAAGAAGATCGGAAACATCGTCAGCATTTCGAAAGATAAGGACGGTCTGATCACGATCTCCGCTGAAACAACGTCTGCATCCCTCTCGGCTGACCTAGCTGCTGCCTATCTGGTAAATTTGAACATGTATGCCAAAGGCCCAGCGACGCAGAAGCGAATCTTCATCGAGGAACAGATCGCAAAAGTCCAGAAAGAACTTGATGAAGCCGAAACCAAGTTCAAGGCATTTCAGGACAAGAACAAGCTGATCGCGATCGACGAACAGTCGAGAGCCGTCGTGGACAGTCTGGTCAAGCTCGAGTCGTCGAAAGTCGAGAGCGATGTTGCTCTTAAAATGCAGGATAGCCTGCTGAAGTCTATGGGCAACCTTCCCGAACTGGTGCGCATCGAGGGGCAGAAAGTTTCCGAAGAAGCTCGCCAGAAGGCTCTCGACAAGGCAATCGGCGATGTGGAGAAAAAACTTGAGGGGATTCCGGAACTCGCTTTGCAGTATGCCCGTCTTATGCGTGAACTCAAGGTCAAAGAGAAAGTGTTCGAAACATTGACCACGCAATATGAAATGGCAAAAATCTCGGAAGCCGAAGAAGGAAGTCAGTTCGAGGTCATAGATAGACCATACCCTGCCGAGCGAAAATCGAAGCCAAGTCGCTCGCTGATCGTGATTCTCTCTGGTATAACGGCCGGTATGCTCGGCGTCTTCCTAGCTTTCTTCGTGGAGTTCCTCGAGAAGCGGCGCCGGGAAGAGGCCGCGAAGGCTGGCGGGAAGCGCGAAGCCTGATTTATTCCGGCGTGTGAAACTGTTCGAGTGGCTTGCCGACTGGTTCGGGCGTCTGCGGAGCAGGCGTTTTTCCGGATCTCCTCGCGAGATGCTTCGTGAGGCAGGCGCCCCGGATGGTTTGTATCGGTGGATCGATACGCTCCAGGATGCCGAGTATCCGCTGAAAGAAACGCCGCAAGGATGGGTCCCCGACCTCGAAAAGCGGCATCGAGCGCGTCGGCGGGACGCTGGGCAGTATTATACGCCGGAGTCTCTCGTGAAGCGGCTCCTTGCCGAGACCGGACTTGCCGGCGCGTCCGGAGATGTCCTTGATCCGGCATGCGGAGACGGGGCCTTTCTGGTGCCGCTCGCTGAGATGCGGCTTGAACGTAACCACACCGGCTCTCTGAATGAACTGGTCGGCACGGATCTCGACGCAGAGGCTTTGCTGATCTGCCTGGCGCGGCTGATTGCCGTAGCTCCCGAGCATGGCTGGCCTCGCCTGGAGCAGCGGGATTTCCTGCTCGACCCTCCGGAGGGGCCGTTTCGGCTCATCATCGGAAATCCGCCATACCGGGTGAATCTCCCCGAACTGGTTCGTGCGCACTTGGAATCGCGTTACGAGACGGCTGAAGGCGAAAAGGATCTGTATACATTTTTCATCGAGGGTGGGCTGAAACTCATCGAGCCGAGCGGCGCGTTGCTTCTGCTCACGTCGCATGGCTGGCTCGTCAACCATCAATGCGTCAAGATCAGAAAACTCGCGTTTGCCGGGCATGACGTCAGACGCCTGTTCCTTCTTCCAACGCGCTTTTTTCCTCAAGCTCCGGGCATCATCCCCGTGGTGACGGAAATCCATCGAAATTCCAGGAAACACGCGTCCGTGTGTGTGTGTGACTCGTATGATGAACGCGACGGCTGGCGTATCCGGCGAACCGCTCCTGCGAAAACCTTTCTGGATCCTACCGGCTTGAGAAAAGCCCTCGCAGACCCGACCCTTGAAGCGCTCTTTGAAAACATGGAAGCCGGAAATGCCAGGCTGGGCGAGATCGCGAAAATCGGCGTCGGCATCCAGGAGTCGATGCGGCGAGGAGATCGGGTGTCCAGGTTCGTCAGTGACACGCCGACAGGAACGACGGCCGTGAGGGTCATCCGCGGCCGCGAAGTGGAACGCTTCCGAATCCGCTGGGACGGGCTGTTTTTGGATTACGGGCCACATCTGACCTACGCCGGCGATCCGGAGATCTTCCGCGGAGAAAAACTGGTGTACCAGAATCTTCGGCATGAGACACTGCCGGTGCGGCTCGTGGCGGCAGTCGACAGGGACGGGTTCTTCCCAAAAAATTCTCTCTCGTATATATGCAGGCCGAAGCCTCCCTTTTCGCTCGAGTATCTTGCCGGGCTTCTCAACAGCCACCTCGTCAATGCCTGGTTTGCCGGCAGATTTTTCAGCTTCCACATAACCGTCACGCAGGTCCGGTCCATTCCCGTACCGGAGGCCGACGAACGGCGGCGTGGGGCTGTCGAGCAGATCGTGCAAAGGCTAGCGCGGATTCCGCCGGGAGACGGCATTCCGGAAAAGGACGTAATGGCATTGTCGCTGGCAGTGGCGGCCTGTTACTTCCCCGACAAAGATCCGTTGCAGATCGTTCAACAGATTGCTTGATCGAGTATTTTTCCTGTGATACACTTGATTAGCACTCTGAATCGAAGAGTGCTAAATGAACGAATCTCGTCGACAGGCTTTCATACTCAGGAGGAAACATATGCCGACATACAGTTATTTTTGCCCGGCGTGCGAGAAGAAATTCGATGCGTTTCACTCGATGAAGTGTACGGACCCGCAACTGTGTCCGACCTGCGGAACCGCTGGTAAGAAGCTGCTTTCGGCCAGTTCCATCATTTTCAAGGGCTCCGGATTCTATACGACAGACTATAGAAGTTCGGGATATATCGAGGCGCAGAGTCGCGACAAGGACACGCCGGCTCCTTCCGCACCGAAATCCGACGGTGGCTCAGGCGGCGCGTCCTCCGCGTCGGGGTCCGCGAAAACAGCCGATACGTCTGCTCCGTCGACATCGTCCGGCGACTCCGCGTCGTCGAACTCCACCGCCGGCGGGAAGGAACAGGCGTGCGCAGCCTGAGTTTCCGTGATCGATCCACTGCTTGAAAGTCTCGCCGATCCGGACCCCGAACAACGCCGTAGGGCGATCTTCGGGGTCCTTTCGCATCGGCGCCATGATTTGCTGACGCCCCTGTATGACCTGGCCCTGGCGGAAAAAGACGCCGGCCTGGCTGTTCTTGCAACCCAGGTCGTGCTGTCGCTCCGGTCGGCTCCGGCTGACCCGCGTCAGGATGCCCTGATCGAGCGGGCGGTGACCGACCGGAACCCAGACCACCTTGAAGAGTCAGCCTGGGAGTATCTCGAAGCTGCGGGAACGCGGCGACAAAGGCTCCACGTGCTTGCCATGCTGTCGCGGCGTGACGGTCCGACCGGCAAGGCGCGCGGATTCCTTGAAAGCTGTATGGGCCATTGCGACCCCGACGTACGGACAGCCGCATGCCGGCCGGCTGTTGCTGCGGGGAACGGCCGCCTTCTTGCCTGGGTGCTCGCGGCCCTCGAGGACCCCGATGCCGGCGTCGGGCGCGAAGCGGTTGCGGCGATTCGAGATGCGCCGCGCATGCTCATGACTGCCGCGCTGGAAGAAGCGCTGGCCGATACCGACGAGTGGGTGCCGGCCTGCGTCGCCGAGTTCCTTCCTCTCCTTGCAGACGAGGGAATGCGCGAGACGCTCGTGCGGGGAACCGAAAGTGCTTTGCCCAGGGTTGCAGCGCGGTCGCGCGAAGCTCTTGCAAGGCTTGACGCCCGGAAAATGGCATTGCAGCAGCTGCCGCCCCCTCCTCCGCTTCAGAGGCCCCAGGAACGGCCAGTCGAGGTGAAATTCTCTCTGCCGTCGCAGAAGCCGTTCGCGGCGAAGCCCACCGCGGCAGTGCCGCCTTCCGGGCCGCTTCCGTGGGCTCATCTCGTGGCGACCTCTGAACATGCGCCTCCTGCCGAGGGCGCGACCGGAAACGACCGTCAGGCGGAGCACGTTCCGCCGGTTTCACCAGCTGCCGAGGAAAACGCGAAAAAAGACCGCGTTATCTCCATGCGGAATAAAATAACGAAAAATATACTAGAGAAACCAGCTGTTGTCGCTGAAAAACCGGTTCCCCCTGCGGTTCCAAGTGGCAGGCCGTGTCCTTCCGCCCCGCTGCCGATGGCCGAGGGTCTCCGTACGACGGCACGCCCGTCGGAGGAGGACTTTTCTTCTGTTGAGATATCAGCGAACACGCCCGGGCTTGTCGATTCGGACGTATGGGAGGCTGTTTCCATCGATTTTGCCGCGCCCAGGGAGCCAAGGATGGCAGTGAAGATCGAGCAGGCGGAGCCGGCCGTTGAAGTGCCGGTTGACGTGGCCGTTTTCGATGAAACGGTCACCGAAATCTCGGTCGATGCCGCGCATCTCGAACAGGTAGTGCCGTTGGGCAGAGCATCGGAAGCGGTGCTGCAGCACCGGGACGGCATGCTGTCTCTCGCAAAGCCGCCGATGATCGATACGATCCTCGGCCGATACCCCTCGTTCGTAACGGGGCCGCTCGAGCGGTTCTTCCGGCCGGCCGATCCCGCCGCGCTGATGGAATCGCTTCGGGCCGCGATCGAACCGCTGATCGTGTTCCTGTCGTTCACGTTTCTGCAGACCTACCTGTTTTTCGGCCGGCGAACGCCGAAAGGCGATCAGGTCGCCAGGGATGCCCTCAACGCCCATTTTTCCGGACCTGCATCCGTGCGGCTGCTGCATCATCTCTCGCTTTCCGTGAGGGAGGTGGCAGGGGATGCGTTCTTTTCGACCGGCCTTGCGAAGACTATGGATGAGGCGTCCGAAAATATGAACCCCCTGTTCATGCTCCGTGAGGTGACGGAGTTCCTGAAAACACCTCCGGACCAAGCCGTCGATGGGCTCCGCCAGGTTGCCGGCGGGCTTCCGGCCCTGCTGGCCGCGTGCAAGGGAATCCTCCAGAACCCGATTGTTCTGAGACTCCCGCCTGGAGCCCGCG
>JAKJFL010000241.1:0-5587 GCA_022704935.1 Candidatus Rifleibacteriota bacterium | reverse complement strand
GGCCGTGCGCGGGCCCAGCCTGTACCGGGATGTCATGATCACGCCGTTCCAGGCCCAGACCGACGTCGAGATGTTCGACAAACTCCAGGCGCTTCTCAAAAGTGATCCGAAGCTGGGGCCATCGCTCGCCGACAAGGGCATCGATCTGACGAAGAAGAGAGTCGACCAGCTGCTCGGCCTGTATGTGCTCGCCGTCGAGGCGTATCTGAAGAGCGATTTTCCGGCGGCGGAGGCCCTTTTGAATCGCTTCGTGACCGAAAGCGGGGAAACGCCCGCCGTGCCCGTCGAACTGGCCGTCGCCGCAGAAAACCTGCGGGGGCTCGCCGCATGGGCATCCGGCGACCGCAGAACGGCGGAACAGGCACTGCAGAAAGCATTCTATAAGAACCGGAAACTACCCATCCAGAGATATATATTGAGAAATATAGGGCTGCTGATGATTGCGAAGGGCGATCGGTCTAGCGCTCGCGAGATGTTTCGGTTGGCCACCGAGATGAAGCCGGCCTACGTTCTTGCCGGCGAGGAATACGCCCGGCTGAAGGAACGCTGATTGACGATCGATCCCGTTGCGGCGCTTCTCGAAGACCTGTCGTCGCCTGACCCGACGATCAGGTTCTCCGTTCTGTCCCGCATCGAGGATGTCGAGTGGACGGCCGAAACGCTCGCGGCCTTCAAGCGGCGCGCCGCGACGGAAGCGGACCCTGGAACGCGGTTCCAGATGCAGAAGCTGCTGGCACGGATCGAACGGACGGCCGGAACTGTTTCCGCGGGCTCTGAAGGCGCTCTGGCCGAACTCGAAGCCCTCCTGAAGGATCCGGGGCGTGACGATCTGAGCCTTGCGATCGTCGTCGAAGGTATCCGGCGCGGCGATGCGCCGCTCGCCGCGATCGCCCTCCGTGAAGCGGACTGGTGGAACTTTTCGACCGAACTGCTCCCATCTATCCTTCAGTTTTTCAAAAAATTCGGCTCGGCCGAGGATGTGGCCCAGATCGAGACGATGTGCCGGCATGCCGATCCGCGCGTCCTGACGACGGCGGTCGAGGCGCTCGAGAAGCTGAGCCCGGACAGCCTGAAAGAGCTGATCGTTCCGCTGCTCGTGAACCCCGTTCACGGGATTCGCTCCCGTGCGATCCGGCTCCTCTACCGCTGGGATCCCCAGGAAGCGCTGAACCATTTCGAGGCGGCGCTGTTTTCCGAGGATGCGAACGATCGCAACGCCGCCCTGTTTCAGGCGTTCTTCTTCCCGTTTCCCGAGATCGAGCCGCTCATGCTGCGATTCATCGCGATCGAGGATACGCCGTCGCTGCTCGAGAAAGCCGGCTTCCTGTTCCGGGCGAATCCGGCTCCCGAAGAGCCCCTGCGGCTTCTCGAAGTGCGCGAAAACTGTCGCGGCGAGAAGCGGAAGATCATCGGCGAGATCCTGTCGGGGGTGATCCAGTCCCTCCACCAGGCGGGGCTCGTTCAGAAGACGCCCGATCAGCTGACGCTCGAACTCGAGGAAGTCTACCAGCGGCGGAAAGCCCGCCAGCTCATCGAAGGGTGCAGCCTTTCTCTCGCTTCCCAGGATGCCGAGACCCGGAAACAGGCGGCGCTGCGCCTGTGCGATTTCGCCCGGCTTGGGTACCAGGAGGCCCGCAGTTGTCTAAGCGGCTGGATCGGTGGCGAGGCGGATGCCGACGTCCGGGCCGCGATACACTCACGCCTTGCCGCTCTCGACGAAAAAGCCGCTGCCGCGGCCGACCTTGATCTGCAGAAGCTGCAACCGGAACAGCGGATGAGGCTGCTGGCCGGCCTCGACGGCGAGCGATTCAAAAAGCTGAGGCCGAAACTGCGAGAGTTCATGCGGAGCTGTACGCCCGAGGAGCGGTTGCTGGCTGTGCAGACCATCGGACGGGTGGGTGACAAGTCCGACGCCGGGCTGATCACAGGATACCTGGCTGGCGGGGAACCGCCCGTCGCCGCCGCCGCCATCGAGGCCCTGGGCTCGCTCGATCTCGATGTGCTGTCGCCTTATCTGCCCAAGCTGATCCAGCACCCGGCCGACGAGGTTCGGGCCGTCGCCGTTCGGGTGTTCGCGTTGTTCGACAAGAAACAGGCCCTGTCGCTGGTCGAGAAGATGTTCGCCTCGATCCAGCCCAGACAGCGGGCCTATGCGATCTCGTGCGCCTCGCAGTTCGACTTTCCCGCCGTCCGAGAAATGCTGATCTCCTCGCTCCAGCGGGAACAGGACCCAGAAAATATTGGACAATATATAGCTATCTTCAAGGCGAACATGGACGAGGACCTCTGGATCAGCGTCTTCAGGATCGTCGAAAACACCCAGGGAACGCGGCAGGAAATGCTGCTCGCCCTGTGCAGAGAGGCTGCGGAGAACCTGTCTTCCGGCGGCCAGCCCGAAAAGCATTTCGAGTTCCTGAAAGGAAAGGCTCGGACACGGTTCGAGGCGGAGCGGGCGAAGAAAGCCACGGCCCAGCCGTCGTATGCCTTGTCGAACATCCAGAAGATTCGCAAACAGCAGGCGGAAAGGGCGAAAGAGCCGAATGCCGACCCGGGCCTGGTGTCGTTCGCGATCGTCTCGGTCCTTGTGGGGGCTGTTGCCACGGCGCTGATCTGGTTCCTGTTCCTCGCACCGCCGTCGGTACCGCCGAAAAAGCCGGCGAAAACGACGGAAACGACGGCGAAGCCGAAATTCGACAAGCGGCCGAAAAACGTTTCCGGCAACGTCACCGAGGTTTCGGCCGACGGGAAGCGTTTCACCCTGAAGACCGCCGGTGCAACCGGGGAGACATATCTCATCGAGATTGGAGCCGCCCTCGCCGCGCCTCCGTCCGTCGGTTCTGAATTCAACGGCCAGATCAAACCTGTTTCGAAAGACGGAACCGGGATTCTCGCCCAACTGATCATGGCCTATTGAAAGAAGCTCGGTCGGCTGATTCCTCAGGGCGAACAGCATGGGTTTCTGCTCGTGTTCGGCAAGAGCGAACCTGAATCACAGCGAACACGATGCTCACAGAGGTTTCACAGAGACTCTTTCATTCCTCCGTGGAAGCTCTGTGCCCTTTGTGAACTCTGCGATTCAGCGATTGTGAAAACTGATGCGCTTGCCCTGGCTGGTTCCTTGACATTGCCGGTCTGGGGCACGTATCATGGCCCCCATGAGCCAGTATACATGCACGGGGGAAGCCAGGGGCACGGTGTTTGTCGTCAGAAGCACCGGATATCTGGATGAAAACGCTGGAATGTCCATGAGAAAAGCTGTCGAAGAGGCTTTTCCCAAGGGGTTCCGGAATTTCGTACTCAATTTCGAGGGTTCGCCCGTGATCAATTCGCAGGGGATCGCGCAGTTGATCGAAATCACCGAGATCGTCGTCGATGAGAAAAAAGGAAAACTTGCCTACACCGGCCTCAATGACCTGACGATGAACGTGTTCAAGATGGTCGGCCTTTTCCGAATGGGAACGCCTTTTCCGACCGAGGATGCCGCCGTCGGGTCGTTTTGACGCATGGTCGATCGACAAAGTGTCGATTGGCGGCTATATTTAAGTTAGAGACGGTTCCCAATCGGTTTGTCTGTACAACACCGGGAGCCGCGAGGTGAGGCAGATGGTCGAAAAAACATCGATGATGACCGCGAACAGGCTCGCCGAGATTCAGCGCTCGCTCGAGAAAACCGTGCTGCGTATCGCAACCGGCAAACAGATTCTCTCCGCATCCGATGACGCCGCCGGCCTTGCGATGTCGATGGCCATCGAGTCGCAGACGCGTGGTCTGACGGGTCAGATCGCCAACAGGCAGGACGAAATTTCGCTGCTGCAGACGGCCGAGGGGGGCATGTCCCAGATCGGCGAGATGACCCAGCGCATCAGCGAACTGTCCGTGCAGGCTGCGAACGGCACGTTGACCACCGAGGATCGCCAGGCCATCCAGGCCGAGATCACCCAGCTCAACGCAGGCATCGACCAGATCAGCGGCTCGACGAACTACAACACGAAGCCGCTTCTCGACGGCAGCCTGAACATCCAGCTCCAGAACGGCAATCAGCTCGCCATTCCGGCCCTCGACTCGGCGAAGCTCGGCACCTCGGCGATCGACGTCACGACCGTGAATGGCGCGAACGCCGCCATGACGTCCGCGGGGCGCGCGGGAGAAGCGGTCGTTTCCGAGCGCTCGCGTGTCGGTGCGATCACGAACGGCATCACCAGCGAGATCACGGGGCTACAGCAGGAACTTATGAACGCCCTTTCCGCGCAGTCGCGCATCAGCGACGTAGACATGGCGCAGGCGGTCCTGCAGATGACGACACAGCAGCTCCAGCAGGACGCCACGATGCGGGTCTTCAAGATCGACGAGGCTGCCCGCTCCAAGGTGCTTCAGCTGCTGTCCTGAGTTTTACCCTGAAACGATGACGCCGCGGTCTTTGACCGCGGTTATTTTTTTCTCGGTGCGACGCGGCGGGTCGGAATGGCCGTGAACGGGTCTTCCGGCCAGGGGTGGCGCGGATACTGGCCGCGCATCTCGCGTCTGAGCGCGGGGTAGGCGTTCAGCCAGAAGCTGCGCAGGTCCTGGGTGATCTGAAGCGGCCTGCCCGCGGGCGAGAGCAGATGCACCAGCACGGGAACCCGCCCGTCGACGACCTTCGGTGACTCGGTGAGGCCGAACAGTTCCTGGAGCTTGACGGCCAGCACCGGTGGCCCTTTCTGCTGGTATTCGAGACGGATCCGGCTTCCGGAAGGCACCGGCAAACGTTCCGGAACGAGCAGCTCGACGGCCTGCCGCTGTCTGTGAGTGAGGCGCGAGATCATCTCGCGACACAGATCGATACGCCGGAGTTCGGCGAAGCTTCTCGAACCAAGGCAGATTTCTGGGAGATGATCGGCCCACCATCCGACATCGATGACCGGAAGGGAATATTCGGAAGCGGCGCTGCGAAGCAGTTCGAATCTCAGCAGAAGCTGATCGAACTCCTCCGGCCAGGCGAAGGCGCGGCGCAGGTCTTTCGCCGCCTCTGTTGCGAGAAGCCTCGAAGCCGTCTCAAGCTCGTCCGGGGCGATCGGCACGACCGTTTCTTCCAGCGGAAGGTCGAGATACCGTTTCCGCCTGCGCGCGACGATCGCTTCCTTTGCCGGGTCGAAAAAGACCTCACGCTCGGTTCCGACGGCGTAGGGAAACAGGTCGGCGAGCCATGCCGGTTCCACGGCGGATGCCCAGCGGATCAGCGCTTCGTTTCCGACACCCCGACCGGCCGCGGCGTCGGCGGAAGGCACGGTGACCAGTTCTTCATCGCGCACGGAGCACGCGGGGCTGAGGACAAGCCCGCGGCCGCCCGCCATTCTGAACTGGAGGCTGTTCTCGGCGCGTCTTCGCGCCACTCGGTCGGGATATCCGGCCAGAACGGTCTTCAGAAGCAGGGTTTCACGCTCCGCTCCGGCCGGGGGCGAGATGTTTTTCGCGGCGGTGCCGGCCAGCGCCGAGAGCTGCTGCGAGACACGGTCGGCCGTTGCGGCGGCCCGCATGTCGGTCCGGTCGCCATGGCCTCGAAAACCGCATGCGCGAGCTTCCTCGAGAAGATCGAGACGCAGGAGAAGGT
>JAKJFL010000240.1:0-5587 GCA_022704935.1 Candidatus Rifleibacteriota bacterium | reverse complement strand
TCGGATTCGAGTCTCGCCGCAAGATTGACGGTATCACCGATCACCGTGAAATCCAGACGTCCGCTGCGCGAACCGATTTTTCCGCAGATGGCGTTTCCCGTGACGAAGCCGACGGAAACGCGCAACGGCACCATGTCGTCGTCCGCTCTTTCCCGGTTCGCCTCGTCGAAGATCCGTTTCATGGCGAGCGCCGCGTTGCCGGCCCGGATTGCGGCAGGGATCTCCGCGGGATGGAACACTCCCATGACACCGTCGCCGATGATCTTGTCGAGACTGCCTCCGTTGTCGCGAATCGCACGTTCTATACGAGGAAGTATATCATCGAGCAACGCGAAGATCTCGTCGACCGATGCGCCCGCCGTGATTCGTTCGAAATCGGCGATGTGCGCGAACAGAACACCGACGCGGCGCCGTTCTCCACCCGGATGGAGTCCCACGACATCGTTTCCGCGAACCGTCGTGAGAACTTCGTCGGAAACGAACCTTGCCAGACGCTCACGCTCGCGAAGTCCGGCCGTCATTCCATTGAATTCGGCCGCAAGACGTTCGAACTCGTCGCCGGTCTTCAGCCGCAGGGCCACGTCGAAACGGCCCGCGGCGACTTCCCGACCAGCAGCACCGACACTTTCGAGAGGTAACGCGAAATTCCTCGTGAGAACATACGTGACAAAAGCGACGAGGAAAAGCGCATACAGGCTCCAACCGGCGATCAGCAGGCGTTCATTCCAGACATGCTGGAAAGGAAGGACCGGCCTTACGCTGCCGACCGCGACCACGGGGAATTCGAGAAACGCGCGCACGAGCGACACGCCGCCGGCAGCTTCAGGTATTTCCTGCGTCGAGCCGGCCGGCACGGAGAGCGTCCGGCGGGCAAGATCGAGAATGCGCCGGTCGACGGCAGCCGCCCGCGGCCACACGGTCGCTGGATCGAGCGATAGTCTGTCCATGCCGGATGTCGCGAACATGGCGAAATCGACGGATGCCCCGTTCCCAACGTCCGAGAACGCTTCTCTGCGCCGTTCAAGGCTCCGAAGATACATTCCGAGGATGTCTGAACGCCTGAACATGGCATACAGCAATCCGTGCAGGCGCCCACCACGCTCTTTAGGATATTTGATCATATATTGAAATACGATGCTGTCACCGATGCCTGAAAATCTGGGATCGATTTCACGCCCATCGAGATACATCATCGAACCCACATCGATGAGGCTGAGGTTTGCGGCAATCGCGCGGCGACGTCTCGTCCACAACTTCGATCGGTGCGGCAGCTCTAGATCGGATTCCCCAAAGCACCCGCTCAGCAGAAACATGCGCATCGTCATTGCACGCACCACCTCGCCAAGCCGTTCCGCCATCATCCGCGTTTTCTCCGAAATACCGGGCCCGGCTACGAAGAACTCTTCACCTCTCTGCGTGATCATGAACACGACCGGGGCATGAGTCCGCCGCCGCAGGTGTTCCAGATACCGGGTCACCGAAGCAGGTCCGTCCTCGGTCCGGCATGACAGGCTTTCCTTCATCTGCCACAAGCGATGTTTGACGGACTCGAAATACCCCAACAACCCGTTTTCGAGCATCTCGAGGCGCTCCGCGATCATCTTTTCCTGTCTGTCGCGATCGATATCCTTCCGGTAGTCGAGGTAGGACACCATGACCCCGCTGCACGCAATGAGCGGGAGCACGGTCGCGACACCAACGGCGAATGCGATCTGCCCACGAAGCCGCAATGGCAGGAAGAACCCCCCGAGCCTGAGAAAAACGTATGCGCCGGTTCCGAAGACGATCAGATAGAAGCCCGCCAGGAGCCAGGGCTGCCATGTCCGGAACGGGTGACGGACGGTCGCCCGATCCCATTCGAGCATCAGACTGAACGGCCGGTCGCGCTGTCCAAGACACCAGTCCTGCAGGAGTTCTTTCGGAGGGGCACACTCGAGTCGCAGAGCGTCGGCCGAGCTGGTTTCCCGCGGGATCACGGCAAGCCGGGATGTGATCCTTCCATCCGGCCGCGAGAGCAGGGGGGCCAGGAGGAACCGCCTTGGGATGTCGTCGATTCGGAAAACGGCCAGATATCCCCCCAGCAGCGGAGCATCAGGCTTAGGCCCGGAAGGAAGAAAATTCGCGTAGGCGAGATACCGGCCTCCGCCTGGGCGCATGCGCACGAACGGCTGGGCCGTTCCCCAGGTCAGGCCGTCGAACGGATCGTTTCCGAACACACGCTCGAGCAGGCCGGCTCGCCTGACCTGCATCTCTCTGACCGCGGAAGAGCCGCTCCAGCGCCGTTTGAGTGTGTCCGTTTCCCCCGTATGCCGCCAGATCCGGCGTTCAAGCCAGCCTGCAACCGACAGCCAGACAGGTTGCATCGTTACGGCACGGGGAGGCGCACCATCCATCAGCGAGGGATCGATCCGAAGGCAGGGGGCGGTGCCATCCGCACCCGCCGCGAGGAGGAACACCGGCTTGCATCCGATCGTCCGGCGGCACTCCGTTTCGAACCGTTCGCTCAGTCTCGCCGGATCGAGGCCGGGATGATCGTCGGCCGCCACCAGGGTCCGGCCGCTGCCCGGATCTGGAAACCCGATCAGGCGTTCGATCCCGCACAATCCCTCCTCGAGGCGTTTCGCCGGCGTGAGCCTGGGCTGCAGCTCGCGCATGACATCCAGCATCTCGCGTCTGACCGCACGTTCGCGCCAACGTTCCTCGCCGTCGAGCCATTGATCGACCCTCACGAGCAGGAACAGGAGGGGAAAAATCAGCAGGAACAACCAGGCAGCCGCGACCGGAGCGGCCGAGGGGACGGCCGGGGCGAGCACCCTGCGGCCGGCACCTCGAGCGACACCGACAATCGTCATGGGAGGAAGAGCGGCTTCAAACCGCGAACTTCTTCAGGCGGCGGTTCACCGCGGCGAGATCGAACGCGGCGGGATCGAAATCCCCGCCGGCCCACTCGAGCATGTCTTCGAGTTCGTCCTCGTCGACATCGGGGTCGTCGAGCATGCGCAGGAAATCGGCATACCCTTCCCGTCCGCCGACACCGTCCGGCGGGGCAGACCGGGCCCCGTCGACGCAGCACGGAATCAGCTCGTCGCCGCCCCCCCGAGGCCGCTCCGACTCGAGGCGGCACACCACGCGCCAGGGTTCATCCGGCTCGTAGTCGTAGAAGAACTCGCGCCTCGGGTTCTCGAGGAGTTCGGCGAGAGTTCTGGGAGCCGGCTCGCCTGACGCCCCGGGCCATTCGCCGATTGGATGGATCCCGGCCGGCGCCGCAAAGCATGCCGGATACTCGTTTCGCCACCCCATGGCGGTCTGGAGGATCTTGTGCAAGTCAGTCAATATTATATTATTTGGTATATCAATAACCCGCCATACCGCCGGGGAGAGGCCGGTTATCTCGAGTCTGAGCCGGAATACGGTGTTTCCACCCGATTCGCTGCCGATCATGCCGTTTCTTTCTCCTTCTGCCGTTCGAGGCGGGTGACGACCGCGATCGTCACGTCATCGCCCCACCTCACCGGCTGCGTGAAATCCCGGAGCCTTTGGTGCAGGCGCGAGATCAATCCGATCGTGTCCTCCTCCGCCGACTCCTCGTTAATGATACGATGCCACCGTTCATAATCAAGCTGCTGTCCGTTCCGGTCGATGGCCTCGGGAATGCCGTCCGTATACAGCAGAAGGCGATCCCCCGGCTCGAGCGCGATGCTCATCGAGGGCCATTTTCCGCGTTGTCTCACGCCCAGCGGAAAACTTCCTTCGCGCATCAGGAATACGGCTCCCGCCCCCTTCCGGAGGGCCGCCGGATAACAGTGGCCGGCATTGGCCAACAGCATCGTTCCGTCGGGTTTCAGCAGGCCGGTGACGGCGGTCATCATCTTGAGTTTCCTCGTGGTTGAGAGCAGAACGGCGTTCATCTGCTCCAGCAGGGCCCCCGGGTCGGTCACGCCGGATCTGACGAGATTTCCGAACGCCGCCTTGGCCATCGCGACGACGAGCGCTGCGGAAACCCCGTGGCCGGATACGTCTCCAAGCATGAAGACGATGCTTCCGTCAGCGCACACCCGGGCATCATGATAATCGCCGCCGACCTCGCTCGACATCTCGCTGACGCCCTGATACGCCCACGCTGCCGTCGCCACCACGCCCGACGGCAGCAGCTTCTGCTGGACGATCTTCGCGACCTCCAGCTCCTCCATGCCGGCGAGGGTGTCGTTGAACGTGTCGGCAAGCCGCTCGAGCTCATCGCCGGTCGCGATCGCGATACGGTGTTCGAGCCGTCTGGCCTCCATCGCATCGACGCCCGCCATCAGCGCCGAAACCGGGCGGATGATCCCCTGCCAGACCCGGAGACAGAGCACGACGAGAATGAGACTCATGCAGGCCGCAACGGCGGCAAGCTGGCCAGAGAGCATCCGCACCCGCTCCTCGACGAGGTCCCAGGGGAGAATCCCGACCAGGTAATAACCCCAGGCCTGCCGGCAGTTGAGAGCGGCCAGAATCACGCGTTTTCCCTCGAATCTTACGACGTCACTGAGAAGCACATCCGGCGGATCGAGTCGTCCGAACAGCCGCGAGAACTTCCGATCGTCGTCCAGGCCGGGATGTCCAAGGGTGCACGGCAGGTTCGAAACGACGAACAGCCGCATTCCGTCACCGGAAGCGGGCATCCCCGCCGCGATCTCCTCGAAAAACCGTGCGGTCAGGCTGTATGAGTAGTGATACGCTCCGATGCCAGCCACGGCGGCCCCGGTCAGGTTCCGGATGACGTCCATGTAGATCGCCGCCGCGCCTATCTCGTTGGAGCTGATCGTGAAATTGCCCATATTGCGCAGCATCGCCGAAACGATGTCGTCTCCGAACGTCGAGTCCGCCATGCCGCTCGTCACGAGAAGCGTCGTATCCTCCTTCGCGCCGCCCCCAGTTTCAATATTATTCCATATATTATATTGGCCGATCGAGGCGCGCATCAACTGCGTGGCAAGACGGGCGGCCGTGCCTTTGCCGTAGACGTTGTCGCCATAAAACGTGTCTGACGCATATCCACCCTCGGGCATCGCCAGCAGCCAGTCGAACTCGTTCAGAGCCCTGTCCGAATGGCGTGAATACAGGCTCTGAAGGGTTTTCATCATCTTCTGCCTCGGCCATCTGGCCATGCGCCGGAACAGTATCATGATGTCGGAGGTTTCACGCCAGCTAACCCCGTTCGGCTCGCACAGGAAGATCGTGTCGGCAGTATCCTCCGCCTCCCATTCGAACGTCTCGGCGACCAGTCTGGCCTTCGCCGTCGATGGAGCGAACCTTTTGACGACGAGGCCGAAGCGGTTCGGCACGTCCACGACCGGCGGGCTCGCATCGCGCGCGAGTTCGGCCTCGAACCGCGCTCTCCAGCGCCTATACCTGGTGGCCAGGCGCTCGATGAGGGCGGGAAACTTCCGGTCGATCCGTACCAGCCGCTGCTCCAGTTCCTGCCGAAGGGAAGCAGCAACGGCCTGGGTGCGACTCTCGGCGAAATGTCGCCAGAAGACAAGCGACAGAACGAAGGGGAGCCCCCCCGCGACGCCGACGGCGACGAGCAGCAGCCTCGACAGCGAGG
>JAKJFL010000239.1:0-5592 GCA_022704935.1 Candidatus Rifleibacteriota bacterium | reverse complement strand
CCCGCCGATCATCGTCTCGCCGTATGATGCCGAGCTGTTCGGCCACTGGTGGTACGAGGGCCCCGATTTCATTCATTATCTGCTGCGCAAGGTCGCGTGCGACAGCCGGAAGCTGCAGTTGATCACGCCGTCCGAATACCTGGCGGCGCATCCGAAGAACCAGGTGGCGATGCCTTCGATGTCGTCGTGGGGTCACAAGGGCTACCACGAGGTCTGGCTCGAAGGGAACAACGACTGGGTCTACCGGCACCTGCACAAGGCCGCCGAGCGCATGATCGAGATGGCCGACCGGTTCCCGCACGCCGAGGGGACGAAGCGGCGCGCCCTCAATCAGGCCGCGCGCGAGCTGTTGCTGGCGCAGGCTTCCGACTGGGCGTTCATCATGAAGACCGGCACGACGGTTCCCTACGCGGTCAAACGCACGAAGGACCACTGCGTGCGGTTCACCCGCCTGTATCACGACATCGGCGCCGACGCCGTCGACGAAAACTGGCTGTCGGAAGTCGAGTCGCGCGATAATATATTTCCTCAGATAGATTACAGGATATATTCCACGGCCCGGTGACATCCCATTGCCTCCCGAGCCAAACAACACCAAACCCGGTCGAATCAAGGCTTTCCTGAAAGGCATTTTCGAGCGGCACGCTGGCATCTTCTTCTCGCTCATCGGGATCGGGATCGGCATTGTATTGTTCGGGAGCAGGTCCCTCGATGGCGTCGAGGATTATCTGCATGCCTTCTACCTCCAGGCCGGATATGCTCCCGACAGGCCTCGATCCGATATCCTGGTGATCAAGAAGGATGAATTCTCCTCCGAGCTGATCCAGCGGAATCCGAACAGGAGCGATTTTGCATCGATCATTCGGGCGCTTTCCCGACCGCATTTCGTCAAATTCACGTCGGGCGGCCGGTTTGCGTATTATGACGGTCTCGAACTGAATTTCGGCCTTCTCCGGGGGAAGGGGTGCCCCGTCGTGAATTCGCTCGGCGAGAGCGAACGCACGATTCTCCATTATCAAGCGAAGGAAAGCGGCGAGAAGCCACCGCCTCGGCCGGAATATTTCTCGTTTTTCTCTTTCATCGAAAGACTCTGGACCCACAGTGGAACCAGCGTCATGAGCACCTTCGATCTTCCGAAAGTCGAGAAATCATCCTTCCCGCTGTTTCCGAAGGATGCTGCGAACCCGGAGAAGGAGCTTCTCGAAGCGTGGGAAACGTTCTTCATCGGATTGCTTCGGGGATATGTGGAGGTTAATGTTCGCGCGGATCTGAACGCCGAAACGAAATTTTCACTCCGTCTGCGCTTCAATCGCCCTGGCTTGCCACCAGGCATCTGGGTCACTCCAGCCTCGGTGATCGCCTGGGATTTTGTTTTACAGGGAATAAAAGAGGCTGAAAGGAACAATGATCTCGAGCTGAGCGAGGCCATCGACACGGCGAGCGTGCCCATCGTGCTTGCCGCGCAGGTCAGCGAGTCCACCGTCACCGAGCAGAAGATGATTACCGAAGGGCCTGAAACGGGAAGAATGACGTACTCCACGGTCAAGCGAATTTCCCAGATCATGCCCGAACAGGAATTCGTAAAAAAGACGGCCGAGCTCGGGTTCATCAATATCGGTGTGACCGGAAAGGGAAACGCGACAAAGATCCTGCTGTTCGTCGAACAGCCGGATAGCAAGAACCTGCAGCCGTCTTTCTCCCTGGTCACTTCGGCGCTTGCCCTCGACCGGAAAAATCCCGGGACGGCTTCGGGGGCATCATATCTCGATGCAATGAAAGCCGAACTCGTGCGCATCACCGAAGCAAAACGCCAGGGGACGTACAAAGGCGGCTTCAGACTGAAAGACATCGATATTCCTTGCGATGCAAAGGGATATATGACGGTGAATTTTATCGGATCCGTGCAGAGAATCGGAAGTTTTCTGGCAATGTTTCCTGCGGTGTCGTTTTATGAATGCTTCGACGAAGAGCACCTGAAGGCATGCGCTTCGGCGGCTTTGGATCCAAAGCAGGCCATGAAACTCGATCCAGCCGTTGCGTATTCAAAAACCCTCAACACGAGAATATTTGCTGATATGATCTGCCTCGCGGGACCTTTCGAAGCGACGGATTTCGACTTTTACCCGACGCCGCTCACCATCCCGACGCCTTTCAGCATGCTGAAGGAAAATCTGATGGGGATCGAGATCCATGCGAACGCCATTCAGAACATCCTCGACAGAAAATTTCTTCGTTCCGCCGAGCAGTCTATGACGCTCGTCCTCCTCGTTCTTGGAACGATCCTGCTCGGTTTTCTCCTCGACTTCATGTCGCCCGGCATTGGAGCCGTGCTGATGCTGGCAAGCTGCGGTGGCATGTTCCTGCTGGCGTTCCACTCGTATCATGCGTGGGGCCAGCTGATGGCCATTTCGCCTTGCCTGATCAGCTTTCCGATCACCTGGGTGGCCACGGTTCTGACGAATTATTTCCGCCAGCGGGCCAAGGCGAACACGACGAAGGCGATGTTCGCGCGGTTCGTCTCGAAGGATGTCGTGCAGTACATGCTCGAACACCCGGATCTCGTCAGACCGGGCGGCCAGAAGGTCGAGATGACGGTCTTTTTCTCCGATGTGGCCGGCTTCACGTCGATTTCCGAGGCCCTGACGCCTGAAGAACTGGTCGTGCTCCTCAACGAGTATCTCGGAACCATGACGGACATCCTGTTCAAATACGGCGGAACGCTCGACAAGTTCATCGGAGACGCGGTCATGGCGTTCTGGAACTTCCCGAAAGGCCAGCCCGATCATGCGGTGAGGGCCTGCCTGTGCGCGCTCGAGATGCAGGCGACGATCACCGAGCTTCAGAAGGGATGGGCCAAGCGAGGCCTTCCCAAGGTGGCTGCGCGATGCGGCATGAACACGGCGCACGTGGTCGTCGGCTACATGGGCTCGATCAAGGCCCAGATGAACTTCACCTGCATGGGTGACGGCGTCAACCTCGCTTCCCGCCTCGAAGGCGCGAACAAGGAATACGGTACGATGATGATGATCTCCGACGCGACCTACCAGCAGGCGAAGGAGCGCGTGACGGTGCGGTTCCTCGACTTCCTTGCCGTGAAAGGGAAGAAGGAGCCGGTCAAAGTGCACGAACTCGTTTGCGAGAAGGGCAAGGAACCTCCCTGGTGGAGCGAACTTTCAGGCCTGTATGACACCGGCATCAAACTGCATCTCGACCGGAAATGGGACGAGGCGATCACCACATTCGAAGAGGTGCTCGCGCGGTGGCCCGACGACGGCCCGAGCAAGACCTACATCGGCCGCTGCCAGGAATACAAGACCAACCCGCCGCCCGAGAACTGGGACGGCAGTTACCACCTGACGCACAAATAATCGACGCGCTTCTCGCCAATTCGCGCGGGATGTGGTAAATACTCTGCATGGAATCATACAACGTCGAGCCTCTGCTCAATGAGGCTCTGATCATCGAAGACACCGACACGCTTTCCCGTTTTCTCGACAGCGTCGCCGATACCGACGTGGTTGCCGTCGATACCGAATCGGCCGGATTCTACAAATACCGTGCGATAGTGAACCTTGTCCAGGTTTCCACGCGTACGCGCGCCGCGCTGATCGATCCGCAGGCGTTCGCCGACTTTTCCTCCCTGGCCCGTTTTGCGCAGGAGCGGGACTGCGAATGGCTGTTCCACGGCGGCGATTATGACGCCGCGATTCTCGCCCGTGAGCTCAACGTGCATGTCCGCAAAATTTTCGACACGCGCATCGCGGCCGAGATGATCGGCTCGCACGAGCTCGGACTGAGCGCCCTGGCAGAGCGATATCTCGGGTTTCCCCTCGACAAGAAGCTGCAGCGGTGCGACTGGTCGCGCCGGCCGCTGACGCCGGGCATGATCAAATACGGGCTGCTCGACGCGATCTGCCTCATCCCGATCCGGGACGCGATGCGTTCCGAACTCGAACGGCTTGGGCGGCTCGACTGGGCTGAAGAAGAATTCGAGGTGCTCACCGAGCGGTTCGTGAACTCGCCCCGGCTACCCGCGCATGACAATCCCTATGCCTACCTTATCAAAGGCTCCGCCCGCATGCCGGTCAGGCAGATCGCGATCCTGAAAGAAGTCTGGACGCTGCGCGAGCGGATCGCCGAAAAGCTCGACCGCGCCCCATTCATGGTGATCGGAAACCAGGCGTTGCTCGATATCGCGCGCCAGGCGCCGCGCAGCCTCGCGGGGCTTTCCGTCATCAAGCAGATCGGCCGCGACTTCATCGCCCGATACGGTCGCGAGGTGCAGGAAGCGGTCAAACGCGGCCTGGAAGCTCCGACCGAGGGACTGCTTCCGCCGTCCCGCCCCCGCCGCGAACAGAACTTCTTCACCTCCTGGGAAGGCGATCTCGTCAGAACCCTGCGCGACTGTCGCAACGCCGTCGCGAACCGCCTCGAGATGCCCGCGGCCCTGCTGACCGATCCCGAGGTTCTCGGCGTGCTCGCGAGAGAGCGGCCGACCGATATCGCCGAGATGAAAAAAATCCCTGGATTCAGGAACTGGCAGGTCGAACTCCTGTTTGATGAATATCTTCCGATATTGAAACGTGAACCGCCGACGGTGCCCGTCGGCCGGAGACGCCGCAGGCGCAGAAAGCCCGCCCAACCGTCCTCCGGTGGCGGAGAGTGATTTCCACCATCGCCGGTCTGTTCCTGGGAAGTATCGCCGTTCTGGCTCTTCCTCGGCTGGTTCCGGGAATAAAAATCCGGGACTATGGCTCGGCGGTGCGACTCGTGATCGTGATGACGCTGATCGGGACCTTCGTGAACCTGGTTCTGGGCTTTTTTACGCTCGGTCTCTGGCGCGTGTTCCAGGTGCTGTCGCTCGGCGGGCTCTCCCTGCTCGTGAACACCTTCGCGCTTGATTTCGCCTCCGATATCGTCGGCGGCGTCGAGGTGGACAGCTTCACCAGCGCCTTCAGAGGCGGCCTGGTGGTGACGATCTGGACGTATTTCCTGTGGCTCCTGATCCCGGCCTGACCGCGGCCGACCACACGCAGGCGGCGGAAAGCGGGTCGCCGGCGCCCGGATGGCGCGAATCTCTTTCTTCGCAGCTTCCGGCGTGGTTGCCGGGGATCTGTTTTCTGTGCCTCTGCGCCTGGCTTTTTGTCGCTGATCTGAACACAAACGGCCAACCGTGGGGTTTTCCCCTCGACGACGCCTGGATCCACATGACCTTCGGCAGGAACTTAGCGCAGGGCGCCGGTTTCGGCGTGAACCCCGGCGAGCCGTGCGGCGCTTCGACGAGCGTTCTCTGGTCGCTCTGGCTGGCCGTGCTGCATCTGCTGCCCGCGCGATTCGGCCTGGCCGGGGTGATCGCCTGCGTCAAGGCGAGCGGCGTTCTTCTCGGCCTGGCTGCCCTTGCCGGCACGAGGCGCTTCCTGCGCGCATCTGGGCTTACCGGGGGGGAAACGGTTGCCGGGCTGTTGACGGTGCTGGCGGCCTATCCGCTTTCGTGGGCGGCCCTCTCGGGAATGGAGGTGCCGCTCACCTGTGCGTTGTGCGCCTGGGCGGTCGCATATCAGGCCGAAGCCGCGAATGAGGCTGATTCCGGCC
>JAKJFL010000238.1:0-5651 GCA_022704935.1 Candidatus Rifleibacteriota bacterium | reverse complement strand
GGGCGAGGAGGTCTTTCATCGGCATATCGTCGAGATACTCGATACGGACCCGACTGTCGAACCTCTTCAGCTGAACCGTTGTATCACGGTATGTGGAAAGGCCCGTGATCGATCTGTCGAAGGCGACAAGGACGTTCCGGGTAAGTGGCTGGAGGTTCAGCGCCAGTTCGAGGGTGCTTTCCGCGTCGAGGAACTCGGCGACGCCGGTCACATTCGGTATATTCGCGATGCGCGATTGCTCGAATCCGTTGATGCCGCAGAAGACGATGGGAAGGCCAGGAAAGAGCGTGTCGCGGTACCGCAGGGCGAACTCGAGGGCCGGGTTGTCGGCCGTGATGATCACGTCGATACTGTCGTCAGAATATTTGCTTTTGAACAGCTCCACCAGCCGTGGAAACTGCTCCATGCCCGGGAATCGCTTGCAGTCGAGGAATTCAATAACCGGTTCTATGGAAGGAGCGACGTGCTGCAGCGTCTCGACGATGCCGTTCATTTCGTTATCAGACCAGGAATAGCCGGAATGATAGGAGTTGAGAACCAGGATCTTCCGCGGGTGTTCGAACTTGAAGGCATGTTCATGAACATGATCTGCCGGCCGCATTTCTGAAACCGGGAGAATAATTTTCCTGCTCAGGATTTCGACCCAGAGATATCCCGTCAGGAGACCAAGAATTCCCAGGAGCAGGAGAAAACCCGCGAGGAATTGCCTCGAAAAGATTTTTCGTCCGTGGCTCTGGAATCCTTCGGCGTTCATACGGAACTCACTACCCTCTCGTTCGCTTTTTCTGTAGTGTAGCATATCTTGGCCGCAAGGACGTCAGGTCGGTGCAGCAAAACCAGCGGCAAACAGATCGGTTTTCTCAACCGCTGAATCACAACGCCACAGAGACGCGGAGAGCATTCACCACCAAGACGCGAAATCACGAAAGACTGTGATACGTAACCTGCGTGTCCGGAACGGGAAGATGATGATAGAATTCACTCGTAGGGGAACATGGTGGCGATGAACAGCTCCTCGTCGAAGCGTCACCCCGTTTTCGGCGCCATCGAATACCGGCCCATCGAAGTCGTGCTTCGCAAAGCCTGAACACATAGGAAAAAAGGAAATTCTTGCCATGAAGATCTCGTCCATCGCCCTTGCGGTTCTCGCTCTCGCTTTCTCTCCGGCATTCCCGGCCGATGCTCTGGTGCTTGGTTATGGCACGGAAAAGGCCCAGGTCGGCTTCATCAACCAGAACAACCAGCCCGGGATCGAAGAACTCCAGCCCTGGGGCCCTCTCTCGTTCAGGGTACACGGCGGGGAATTCTGGGTTGCCGACACTGTTGGAGGGCGTGTTCTGCATCTCTCGGCCGGTGCGCAGCTTCTCCACGAGTTCGACATCGGAACGACCAGCGCCATGATTGAAGACATCGCCCTCAAGCTCGACGCCGCCGGCGCCGTGGAAGGGGTGCTCGTCCTCCGCTCCGACACCCAGGAAGTCGTTCTGATGGGCCTCGACGGCAAAGTGGCGAAGACCTACGGCGGCCATGGCGACGAGCCCGGCAGGTTTCTGCAGGCGACATTCGTCGATGTCTCTGCAACGGGAAACGTCTTCGTCGCCGACACTGGCCGCCAGGTGCTCTGCGTGTTCAAGCCCGACGGAAGCGTCCTGCGCGAAATGCACTGGGAATGGTCGGGCTTCGCTCTCGACCCGGCCGGTAATCTCGCCCGCCTCCAGTGGGACGACCAGGCGAAGATCGGCCATCTCATCATCGAGAGCCCGGATGGAAAAAAACTCAACGACATCGGTCTGCAGATCGAGGAACACACCAACCCGAAGCTGTGGCTGGTCGGGGAAGACGGTTCGTCGATCGTCACCTACATACCGCCCGCGGGCTTCAAGGGCGAATACTCATGGGCGATGTGCGACTCGTTCGGCAAGGTCACCTCGTCGGGACGCGTGAAGCCGCCCGTCGTCATGAACCGGTATCTCGCCCAGGACCGTGATGGAACCTGGTATCTCGGGGTCGGCAATTACAACGAGGCGCCGAACGGGAAACTCACATTCGAGAAATTCGAGTTCAAGTGACGGTTGCCCTCATCCGCTCATCACATCACCCCGGCTCGGAGAGCCGGGGTGATGTGCTCGAGGGGGGCAACGGGAAGAAATGAGATTCGCCCATACGCGGTGCCGTGAGGTATACTTGTGAGATGAACGAAAGGCGCGTCGAAGAATGGCGCGCAGAAGGCACAAGACCCCTGTCGAGGAAAGAATCATGGATTTTCGCATCATCGATCTGGCCGGGAAGACTCTGTACACGGGGCAGCTCCAGCCCGATTCGAACGGCGTCACGATCGGCAGCAGCGAACTGTGCGGCGTTAGAATCAAGGCCCGCGGTATCGCGGTCGAGCATGTCCAGCTCCAGCTGAACCGGCGCGGCGAAGTCACCATCCAGGACCTCCAGAGCCCGCTCGGCACGTGGGTCGATGACAAACGCATCCCGCCCGGCTTCCTTGTGACGATCGGGGTCGGCAACCGGGTGAAGCTGAGCGACGACATCTTCCTCGTTCTCGACGAGACCAGGAGCGGCGCCGGAGATGCCGGCCTGATCGACGAGACGCTGCCGGTGATCTTCCCGTTTTTTCTGACGCAGAACGAAAAGTCTGTCCGGCACATGTTCGACGAACTTCGGGGCAAGATCCCGCCGCAGCTCCATCCGGCCATCCGTGCGACCGAGGTCGAGGTGGCCGAGAAGGTGCGCGATCTGTCGGGCATTCTAGAGGTTAGCATGGCCCTCAACTCGATTTTCAGTTTCCAGAAGCTGCTCGAGTTCACCATCGAGATGGCGATGAAGGTGACGGGGGCCGGCCGCGGTTTCATCATGCTGTTCAACGAGGAACTGGACCGGCTGGAAACGGTCGTCCAGCGCCAGATGGGCGCTCGTGAAATAGCGCGTGATATGCTTGCGACCTCCTCGCTCGTCATGCAGTGCTTCCGGACCGGCAAGACGATCGTCGAGCACGAGGGCAACGAAGCCACCTCGACCGAGGCGAAGAAAGCGATCGAGCGCGGCATCCGGGCCGTCGCCGTGACCCCGCTCCGCAACGAGAACGCCACGATCGGAGTCCTCTATCTCGATTCGAAGGATCCCGGTGTCGTATTCAACGAGCACAATCAGGAGCTATTGAAGGTGTTCGCGGCCCAGGCCTCGCTAGCGATCCATCGCGCCCGGCTGTTCTACCTCGCGACGACGGACAATCTCACCGGCATGTCGAACCAGAAGCATTTTCACCAGCGACTTCTGGAAGAATTCTGCCGGGCTCAGCGCCACAAGGAGCCGCTCTCGCTCGTGCTCCTCGACCTCGACCATTTCCGGGACCTGAATGAACGGTATGGGGAATCGGCCGCGGACCAGGTGCTCAAACGCGTCGGCAGGATGTTCCGGGGCGGCATGCGCGTGCATGACCTCGTGTCGCGGTTCGGCGGCGACGAGTTCGCCCTGCTGCTGCCTCAGACCCCGTCGGATGGCGCCATGATCGTCGCCGAGAAGCTGCGGGGAATGATCGAAAAGACGTCGTTCCGGTTCGGCAAGCGCGCCATCCACGTGACGGCGAGCCTGGGCGTCGCGACGGTGAAAGCCGGCATCAACAAGCCAATGGACCTGTTCGTCGCCGCCGAGCAGGCGATGAATCGGGCCCGCGAGGCGGGTGGAAACAAGGTTCTGACCCCGACTGAGTCGCGTCGGCGGTCGGCGTCGGCGGGTGAGAAAACCTCATGAAGAAACCAGGCGATATCGACACCGGTCGGTTCTGGACGAAGAACGACGATCTCGACCGCCTCGGCGGTCTTCCGGTCGGGGGCAGTCCTGCCGACACCCTGGCATCGCGCGTCGCACGCGGCCTCGGCAGCCCGGCAGGCGCGAAGACCACGGGTGGTGCACCGACGCCTCCGTCCTCCGAAGACCCCGACCGGGACCGCGACTGGCGGATCCACAAAACGTTCGCCGAACTGCACGAACGTCACGGAAAACCGTTCCTGCGTTTCGTCGGCGATCTGCTCGACATCCTTCTGAGCGGCACGCTCCAGACCAGGCTCATTCGCGAGCTGCTCGAAGAAAGCTTCGCGCGCATGCGCCGCCGGAGAGGTCCCCGCGAGCGCCGGGCGACCTCGACGGGCGTGCCGTTCAGCGCCTCGAAGGAAAAGGAAGAGATCCTGCTGGGCGGCGAGCCGTATCAGCATCCGCGTCACTACCTTCGCCGGAAGACGCTCCTGGCCACACTGTTTCTCGACCCCGACGAGTATCCCGGCTTTCGCAAGCTGCTGGGGCAGATCGAGCAGGTGTGCGAACGCGAGAGAGCTGGTGGAACACCGCTTCCGGCGACGACGGCCGAGCGAAATACCGCACTGCGCGAGTGTTTCGAACGGCTGAGAAACGAGATAACCCAGGCGGACGTCCTGCTAGCCTGGGAGCTGCTGGCCGCGGACGAGTTCGCCCAGCTCGAGACGGCATTCCTCGAGACCCTTTCGCTGAATCTCGTCAGGCCGACCTATTACGGTGACCTCGACGCGGCGTATCGCGAAGCGAAGAAACGGCTCAAGCAGGTGATCGCCGAGTTCGAGACGGCCTTCCCGCCCGACGCGGCGAAACAGGATACCGTCATCGACGCCCTGTACGACCTTCTGGAGGTCTACACGCACCATCATTTCGTGTTGAAACATTATCACCAGACCCGGCCGAGCTTTTCTCGCGGCGAGTTCGAGTCGATGCGCCGCGAGTTGCAGGGGCGTATCGACGCCATGCGGCAGGAGGGCGGGGCCCTGCGCGAGGAAAACAGGCGCCTCCAGGCCGCCGTCGATGCCGCGACCGCCGATTCCCGAGCCACGAGACAGCTCGCCGAGGAGGCTATGCAGAAGCTGCGGAAACTCGATCCCGTCGAGGTCGAACGCCAGAAGCGGGCGATGGAGGCCAAGGTCAGCCAGACCCAGCGTGAACTCCAGGCGACGCTCGAGGAAGATGCCGAGCTGCGGACGGCCCTGCGCGAACTCGACGAGGAAAACCAGGCGCTGACGAGGCAGCTGCGCGAGCTGCACGCGCTGCCCGACGAGAACGCAAAGTCGGTCGAGGGGCTGCTGCGCGGCAAGCGCGTGGCCATCTTCGGCGGGGTCGGCGTCGACCACTACTGGCCCGTTCTGCGCGAGGCCGGTGTCATGGAGGGCGATTACGAGTGGTATGACGGGTATCACACCATTCCCCAGTCGCGCACGTGCGAGATCGTCGGTCGGTGCGACGTGGTCGTGGTCGTCACGGCGTATGCGGGGCACCTGCACCTGTTCCAGACGCGTGCCTGCATCCGGTCGGACCAGACCCTGCTGCTGATACACAAAAGCGGCGCAGGATCGCTCCGGAAAGAGCTGATCGAGAAGTTCCGGCCCGGCCGCGTCTGATCCTGCCGAAGATGAGTAAGGTGCCCTCATGACGGAGTTTTTTCCAGGCGCCGGCAGATTTCTTCGCGGAGTTTTCATCGTCCTCGTCTTCGGTGTTTTTCCGGTACTGACCGTCGCTTACGGGTTGCGGCAGATCAACCTCCTTGAAAACGAGCGGGCGACGGCTTCGCTCGTCGCCAGGCAGGAACGCATGCTGACCGTCGTATACAACGCGGACAACGAGCG
>JAKJFL010000237.1:0-5660 GCA_022704935.1 Candidatus Rifleibacteriota bacterium | reverse complement strand
CGACGTTTCGCCATGGAGAACTCTGAATTCGAGCTGGCCGCGCACCGTCTCGCGAAGATCGTTCACCGCCGTGCCTCCGAAGCCGGCGAAGGCATCGCGCACGACAGAAACATCGCCGTTCTCGAGGTGGGTGCGAACGGTCTCGGTCACCCTGTCACGGAGTGCTTCGTAGCGAACGGCACGGGTTTCCGCATCCTGGTCGGCCGCGATCTCCTCGACGAAGCGGACGAGATCTCTGAGAGACTTTTCACGCGATGCTTCGAGCCACTGGACGATGCACCGGTTGAACTGCGGGGTGTGAATCTGGGCATTCGGCTGGTACATGCTGTCGTCATACATCACTTCACCGAAACAGGCCACCCGGCCGGTACCGAGATCTTCGCATGCGGCAATCGGAACGGGAAGTTTGGGGGTGTGCGAAGCATAGATGTAGCCGTCTTCGAGGTTGTCCGCGTTCTGGTTGTATGAGTCGTCGTCGCCGGTCGCGAGCAGGGAGATGTTCTTGGTCGCTTCGAGGCCCTTGTTCCCCTTGGCGATCAGCGAACAGCAGTTCCTGACGAGTATATTGCTGACGCCGTTGATGATCGGCGAGGGATAGGTCTGGATCCAGGCCCGCCACGGAGCGCCGATATTGTTGGTCGGGTCGCAGAACTGGTCGTCGTTGAAGCGGATCGAGCTGCCGACAGCCTCGAGAATGCCGTTATGCGCCTCGGGCACGCTCCGGTTCCCGTAGTCGGAACGGGAATACAGCATGATCGAGCCGCCCTTCGCCACGAACTCCTTCAGAGCCGCCAGCTCGTCGGCGGTCACCGGTTTCGTGGGTTCGGGGAAAATGAAGACGAATCCGTCTTTCAGTTGATCGTAAGTGATGCCCTTCGATACGCTCCTCATCTGGAACCCGAGGCTGTTGAAGAGGTCCATTTTCATGCCGCCGAACTTGCCGGTATAGTATTCGATATTTCCATGGGAGCAGTCGACGTAGATGATCTTCGGCTGCACGTCGACGGTGTACGACTCGGTGTCGATGATGGTTTTCCCCTTCATTAGCACGACGAGAAGCTCGACCTGGCCGAGCCAGGTGATCTCGACGGGAAACTCGATCGAGGACGTGCCTGTCGCCTTGAGACGGCTGATGCCGGTCTGACCAAGGATGTTATCAGGTGACATTGCCGTGTGATACAGGATCACTTTCAGATTCTTCGTTTCGGCGGCGCTCGGGTTGATGATTTTGACCCGGGTCTTGAAGGGCTTTCTGACGTAGACCTGCTTTGCGTTGATCGTGAAGGCATCGATCTGGGGGAGAGGAACGCCGTCGCCTGCCGGCGTCGTGATCGAGCCGTCGAATGTCACATACTGGTCGGGGATGCGAGCGTCCATCGAGGTGGCCCTGAAGGAATAGATCGAACTGGGCAGAAGGCCCGTCAGCGTCACGGTATGAATCGTGGCGGCATTCGCTGTCAGTTTCGACTGGCCGAGGTCGGAGATGCCGTAGTGGATACGGGTGTCGGAAGGCTTGTTCGTCACCCATTGAAGTGTAGCCGAGGTCGGGGTGAGCGACACGATCTCGGGTTTCTTCGTGAACTCGAGAGGGCTTTGGTTGCTGCTGAAATGGATGGTCTGGCCGTCCGTCCAGCTGTCGACATGGCCGTCCTGGTCGGTGCGGAACACCTTCATCTTGTAGAACGCGTATTTTTCGAGTGTTTCCTTGTTCGGGTGGCCGAACGAGTTCTTAGCTGCGACCGAGATGACGCCGTATTCCGGACGGGCTAGATCCATCAGGGGGTTGCCGGACGAGGTCTTGCTGCCGTGATGGCCGGATTTGATGACCGTGCACTGGAGTTTGTCGCGGAACACGTTGATCGCCGCCGCTTCGGCGCCGCGTTCGGCATCACCAGTGAACAGATAGCTTATTTTACCGGCCGTGAGCTTGATGATCAGGGACTGTTCGTTGGCCGAGACCTTCACGGTGTCAGATCCAGCGCGATCGAACGAATTGGCCTCTGGAAGTTCGAAGCCGCGTTTGAGAGCCGATTTGTCCTCGGCGTGGAGCACGTCGACCTTGATGTCCGAGCCCCAGTCGAGCTTGTCGCCCATCTTCGCCTTGTTGTAGGGAATGCCCTTTGCGACGATGGCATCGTGAAGTTTCATGTACAGCTGTGCATCGGTGCTGCTTTCTTCGGGATCGCCGCCGCCCATCGAGTCTGACGAATATACGAACTCGCCGATCGGAACGGATTGGATCAGCTGGAGAAAGCCGCCGAAGTGATCGCGGTGAGGGTGAGAAATGACCGCGATATCGATCTTCTTGATGCCTTCTTTTTTGAAATACGGAATGATGGAGGCATTCGCCGCGTCGGCTTTGTCGTCGCCGGCGTCGATCAGAATGGTCTTTTCGGCCGTTCTGACGAGGATGGCATCACCCTGGCCCACGTCGAGGAACGTGACACGCGCCGCGGATTCGCCTGCTGCAAATACCGCCGCGGCCAGCAGAAAAACAAGCAGAAATGCTGGAATGAGGCGGCGCATCGATCGATTCTTCATACTCTTATGCTCCTTGTAAGATCGTGCGTAAACAAGCTGCTGAAGATGCGAATACACGTAAATTGTACAAATTTAACCAGGGGGTGTCAATGTAAGGGGGACGGAGAATCAGGGAATTTCCGTGGCGGGGAAAAATTTTCCGTCCTGTGCGGCCTTTTTGGCGTCAAAGCGCCGCTCGAGATGCAGAGGAGGGGTCGAGTCGATGTCGATACACAGGGATATATACGGCGTTTTCCCCAGTGTGTCCGTGGCAAGTCGCATCTCGACCGCCTCTTGCCGGTCACCAGCGAAAAGGTAAGACCGGCTGTCGTTCGGGCGGCTGCGGGTGACGGTTCGTGTGCCGGACGAGAAATCATAGGTGATCTCGCCGTCCTTTCGGGCGATGGTAAGCGTGTACCGTCCGTTTGAAGCACGTGCGGCCGAGTGGTCCTGACTTCCGGCGAGATCGCGGTGAATATCGTCGCAGAGATGAATGAACGAGGTCTGGCCGGCGAACCCGGATGTCTGAAGATCTTGCTGTCGGCGTATCGAGAACAGGAAGCGGACGAACACCGTCAGAATGATTGCCACGATCAGGGCAACGAAGACTGTTTCGGTGATCGACCAGCCGTCCGAGCGCGACCGTCGTCGCGGGAGCACGAAGTGCCCTGGCTGCAATGGGTTATTGAGGGGGTGCAATCATGAATCCTTTCAATTCGAGCGCTCTCTGGGCCACCTGAATGCCGGGCATGCGGAATGTCGTATCGAGGGTTATGACCTTGATACGGTGATCCGAGCCGGGGTGAATGTCGATGTTGATTTCACAGATGAACTGACCCACGATCTGAACGCCCCGATACCGGTCTAGAATGCGTGTGTAAGTCGCGCTGTCGGGTTTGCCAAGGTCGTCGAACGGGACGGAACGAAAATCCGCGAGGCACGAGGCAAGAAGCGTGTTGGCCATGACCGAGTCGCGCACACCGAGGGATATCCGCCGGACATGAGTGATATGGCGCGTCAGGGGAAGCAGAAAACAGGAAAGCACCAGTATTGCAACCAGCACTTCCACGAACGAAAAACCGTGTCTTTGAATCATTCCGTCACTTTCTGACGACCTCGACCCGCCTGTTCTGAAGCCGGCCGTCCTCCGAATCGTTCGACGCAACCGGCTTTGATTCACCGAATCCGACGGTTTCCAGCCGATCGCCGGCTATTCCGCTGTTGACCAGCCAGGCTTTGACCGCTTCGGCACGGTCCACGGAAAGCTGCTGATTCGTTGCGTCGTCACCGGTGCTGTCCGTGTGTCCTTCGATGAGAAACTTGGACTCGGTGCTCGATTGGATCAGGAACAGGAGTCGCTGGAGCGTCGGATACGAGTCCGGCTTGAGCGTGGCGCTGTTCAGGTCGAACGTGATGTCCCTGAACACGATACGGCTGTCCTGCCGCAGATCGTTTACGGCCGACCCGAGCCCCCATTCCTCGGGAATGAGGAAGCCGTCTTTCGATATCTCCGACGTGCCTCCTCCAGCGAGTTCGCTGCCGGCCGGCTTCGGCGGAACGCTCGTGACGGCCGTCGGCACGGGTCGCGGCGAGGGAATCGACGCGTCGATCACCGGGTCCTTCGGATCGGGAAGGCTGGGAGCGTCCGATGCCGCCCTTCCGGCCCTGAAGGTGAACCTGAACTCCTGGCCTTCGAACCCGATCGTCCCGTTGATCTTTTCCCCGAACGCCGGGTATCCCAAGAGTGTTTGGGAAAGAATCACGGGAACAAGGAGCCTGACGATGTACCTGATGCATCCCTTCGTCGGCTTTTCCATCAGTCCGCCTCCGTCGCAAGGTTGAAGATCATTCTCGCGCCTGGCTTCAGTGGCCGGCCAAAATCGAAGAACCGCCTGGTGCCTTTTGACTCGCGCTGAATGCCATTTCCTGAGATAGCATATGATATAGAAAGTTCCCCGCCGCGCTCCATCGCATGAATCACGCAACCGTCGGGAGTCGACGTGACCTTCCTCGCCATCCTGACATCCGACTGGAAGCACTCGAGAAAGGTGCCCATGGCGAGGTAGTAGGCTGAGGTCTGCTGGTCCTCGACGATGGTGGAGCTCGAGCGAAAGTGCATGTACAGAAACGTGCCCGTCAGGATCGCGAGCATCGAAACCACGATCATCACTTCGACCAGCGTGACGCCGGCGTTACCTGCCCGGTTCAATCACATACTCCTCTTCTTCGGAAATCTTGTACCGGTAAAGGGGGTTCGGCTGGCCCGCCGTGTCCTGCCGGAACGGGTCGAACCTGCCGTCGAACGTGATGCGTTTTTCCTGTTCGTTCAGCATGCCAGGGAGATCGAGCTTGCCGGCTGCGACGCCGCCAAGAATCCTGAAGCCGCCGCGGGCCTTGAATTCTCCGCGCAGGCACACGAGTCGCGCCTGGATTTCCGCGGAGGTCTCGACCGAGATATCCTTCGTGGTGATCAGCGTCAGGGGATCCGAAGCGACGATGCCCGCCCTGAGCACGATATTGCCGTTCACGATGATGATGCCGCCCGCTTCGACGTTGAGCGCTGTCGACAGATCGAGGTCTCCCTGGTTGATATAGACGATCCCCGGGATTCGCAGCCTGCCGTCGCGGATGCAGCGCGAGGCGAAATCCGCCGGCGTCGGGAACGTCACGGTGATTTTCTGCTGGAGTTCCTTGAGTCCCTCGATATCGGCGAGCCTTCCTTCGAACACGGGAACGGAGCCTCGGTTCACCTTGCCTGCGGCAGAACGGAGGGAGTCGCTGAGGTTCCCTCCTGACGGCTCCCATTCTTCTATATCTGTTACTATATCTGGTGGCGGTTCGGAAAAAGAGGCTGAAACAGGATCGCTGACCGTTCCGCTTTCCTTCGCCTGCACGTAAAGATAATTCAGGCTGTCGAGAAAGGGGTCGGTCGTTATCTCCGTCGCAAAGGACCGGTATTTCCCCCACGATGGCGCGGGATCGGTGACGTTGATGCCGAACAGCAGGGCGAACGTGTGCACGTCGGCGGAGTAATTCTGCGGGGGATTCCGGAACAGGCTTTCGAACGAGGCTTGGTCTGAAAAACCCGGGATGACGGTGGGTTTGAACGGAACGACGCGTTGGGGATACGAGTTCGGATC
>JAKJFL010000236.1:0-5666 GCA_022704935.1 Candidatus Rifleibacteriota bacterium | reverse complement strand
CAACTCCTTTTCTCCTTCGAGCCGGATCACCACTTCGATCTCTTCGTGCGCGCCGAAGAAAACAGTTCGCTCGGTCTTATCGGATTTGAGGACGAGGCGATCGCAGGCTTTCACATCATCGAGACCGTGCGCCTTCCTCTCGTCGTCCGGGAGGAACTCCTGGATCCGGCAGTTGGCGTATGACTGAAGCACTCCTTCGATATGGCTCTTGTCGATGGTGCGACCCTCTAATTTCCAGGTGCCGCTGGAGAGGGTGAGTTCGAACGTCTCGGTTCCGACACGCATCGACAGGTGTTTCACATCGAGGGGCGGCATCGCGGGGAGGTCCTTGGTGCGCAGGGCCGCGAAATCCTTTTTCACCCGTGCCAGGGATGTCAGGGAAACGAGATACGTCTCTTCGTCTCCCGAGCGCTTCACGGCGGCAAACCCATCGTTCTCGGCCCCGACGGCGAACTCGAAGGTCTTGCCGGCCGGCGTGCGCATCACGACCTTGTAGGATGGCGTATCGAAGCCCTGGACCGCCGATTCGGGAGTGGACTCCTCGACGAACCGATCGGCTTTCAGATCGTGGATGCCGTAGATCAGGGATGACACCTCGCCAGCATCAGCAGGCATGCTGACCGGAGCCGACATGTCCCAGCCTGTGGAGGTTTTCGCTAGTTCGAACGTCGCCGATCCGTTCACGACGGTGACCGAGGCGATGTCGGTGAAGTCCTCGGTGAAGATCGCCTTGTCGCGCAGGTCGGACAGGCTCTTGCGGAACGCCGTAACGACGCTGTTGTCGACGACGTATACGTTCGGATCGTCCTTCCGCTGGACATAGACGGAGCCGCCGACCGGGGCCGGGTGGCCGAGGGTCAGGACCGTCGCGGTGCTTCCGATCTCGATGGTGAGCCGGGGCGAATCGGATCCCAAGCCGAATGAGGCGGTTTCGGTCGCCGTGATGGTCAGATCAGACTGGAGATCCGAAAAGGCCCTGATGATTCCGGCCGCCACGTCGTTGTCGGCGCGACAGGCACGAGGTTTCACGATCGAGAACTTTTTGTCGGATCCAGTTCCGTTGGCTTCGAGACGGATCTCCGGGACGCCGCCGGCCTGCCAGGCAAGCGCGCGCACGTCGGCGTTCGCTGTGGCGGCGAGCTGGACCGGTTTGTCCTTCCCGGGCTCGGGAATGACATCGACCTCGTAGACGTTGGCGTAAAGGAAGAGCAGAATGAACGCGATAACGGCGATGCCGGTCGTCAGATATCGTTTTTTCACGGCTCACACCCTCCTGCGGGACCACCAGACGGCGCCGCCCAGCAGCATTACGAGCAGCGGGGAAACGACGACGCAGATGATCATGATGCGCTGCGACGCTTCGGCGTCGAGGACGATCTGGGCGAACTCGATTTGCTTGGGCCTGATCGAGATCAGCTGTTCCTGACCGGCGAGCCAGTTGAACGTGTTCACGACGAGATCGGCGTTACCCTGCACCTGGAGCAGCATGTTCGTCGCGAAATCGGCATCGCCGTAGATGACGACCCGGCTTCCGCTGGCGGTTCCTTTTCCTTCGAGGGCCAGTCCGAGGCTGAGGGGGCCGCGCACGTCGGTGTTCGGGTCGAACTGGATCTGGCCCTGGAGCACGGAGGACGGCGGCCGTTTCCCGTAGCAGTTCTCGTCGGTGCGAAGGAACGCGAGCGACGAGTAGGTTTCGCGCTGCTCGATATTGAGGCCGCGCGCGACCTGCATCAGGACGGCGGAGTTGCGCTCCATCTGCTCCTTCACGATCGGGTGCGGGCTGTAGCGGGGAATGACGATCGACAGATCGCCGTTCATGCCGCGCGGGCTGATGATGATCTCGGAGTTGCAGGTGACGCTGAAGGTCTCGCTCAGGAACTGCTCGAGCTCGGCGGCTTTGTTGTCGGGATTCAGCGCGACGAGGAGGGCGCCTTTCCGCTCGCTTACATACTGTCTGAGATTTTTGATCTCGTCGGGGTGGAAGCCCTTCGCCGGCGACAGGATGGCCAGCACGGTGGTGTCGGTCGGAATGCCTTCCATCAGCGAAACTTCGATCGTATCGTAGTTCTCGCGGGCGAGGAACTGCTGGGCAGCGGCGAGACCGTCGGGCTTGTAGGAGGTCAGGCCCGGCTCCTCGTGGCCCTTCACGAAGGCGATCTTGCGTTTGGCACCGCTCGTCACGTTGAGCAGGGCAGAGGTGATCGCCTGTTCCCCCTGGAATTTCGGAGGTTCGCGTGTCTGTGCATAGGGCGGGGGCTGCAGGAACAGCTCATTCGCAGGAATATCCTTACGCTGGTTCTCGCACTGGACGACGACTGTGCCGGCCGCGTGCACGTTCATGGCCTTGGTCGTCATCGGGTCGCGGAATGGGTCGACCATCTTCACGGAAAGCCGGTCGGTGTTGCGGCGGCATTCCCGCAGCAGGTCGTCGACCATCGTGAACTCGAGCGAGCCCTTCGGGTAAAAGGCGGTGATCTTCACGTCCTTTTTCAGACCGCGCAGGGCCTTGATCGTCGAGTCGGAGATCGAGAACAGCCGGTCGCGGGTGAAATCATACCGGATATGCCGCCTGAACCCGATATAGGAGAGGAGCACGCCGATGCCGACGATGGCCAGCACCAGGATCACGTCGTTCACGATGAGCCACGAGGTGCGGCTGGTGACGATCTCCTTCAGCGTGCGCGGCGAGGCGACGAACGCGCCGAGAATCAGGAATGCGCCGGAGGCAAGAATACCGATTGCTATTGTTCCCTTGCTGGGAAACATCAGGTATCCGATGCCGGAAGCGAGCAGCAGCAGAAGCCCGGCGATCAGGGCGAGAACGGGAAGGATGGAGCGGGTGTCACGTCTGTGCGTCGTCATGGTTCATCACCTCCAGCGGTCCGATTCGACGACGCGCGTGGCCATGAACAGCCACAGCACGATGAATACGACGAAGAATATCACGTTGCCCGAGTCGACGACGCCTTTCAGGAACTCGGAGTACCGCTCGAACAGCGAGAGCTGGCCGAGGATTTCCCCGAGCGCGTTGTCGAGGGCGTATTTCGCCCAGCCGAAGACCCAGAAACAGAGCATGGCGCCGAAACTGAGCATCGCGGCTATCATCTGGTTCTCGCACAGCGAACTGGCGAACAGACCGACCGAGATGAACGCGGCGCCGAGCAGGATCAGGCCGATATACCCGCTCATGATCGGGCCCATGTCGAGCTTCTCGGCGTACATCGACATGATCAGCGGGTATTGGAACGTCAATAGTATCAACAATAGATACAGGATGAAGCACGCCAGGAACTTGCCGATCACGATCTCGGACGGCGAAATCGGCGAGGTGAGCAGCAGCTCCATCGTGCCGGCGCGACGCTCCTCGCTGATGAGGCGCATCGTCAGCACGGGCGAGACGAGCAGCAGCACGAACGCCGCGTTGTACAGCAGCGGTTCGAGGGTCGCCAGCTTGCTCGAGACGAGGACGATCCAGAAGAGATAGCCCACGACGAGCAGGAACGAGGCGAAAACGAGATACGCGACGGGCGAGAAGAAGTAGGTCTGCAGCTCTTTTTTCGTTATCGCAAAGACTTTCATGCCGCCTTCCCTCCTTCCGTGGCCGAGTCGCCAGTGCCGTTTTCCTCGCTCCGGGTCAGGCGCAGGAACACCTCTTCGAGCGACGCCCGGGCAGGCGTGATTTCGGTGAAGACATGGCCTTTCGCGACCGTGGCCTTGAAGACGCCGTCGTACGCGGCGTGGTCTGGCAACGAAAGACTGAACCGCACGATGGGGCCGTCGTTCTGTTCGCCGTCGACCTTCACGCCCTCGATACCGGTGAAGCAGGCCTTCCAGTCGAGCGAGGCCGGCCGCAGGCCGATGCGGAACGAGGTCGCCGCCCCACCCTGACGTTCGAGGTTCTCGACGCTGTCTTCAGCGACGATGCGGCCCTCGTTGATGATGACCACGCGTTTGCAGGTCATGCTGACTTCGGAGAGAATGTGGGTCGAGAGAATGACCGTGTGGTCTTTCGAAAGGTCCTTGATCAGATTGCGGATCTCGATGATCTGGTTCGGGTCGAGACCGACGGTCGGCTCGTCGAGAATCAGCACGGCCGGATCGTGCACCAGCGCCTGGGCAAGCCCGACACGTTGCCGATAACCCTTCGAGAGCGTTCCGATGACGCGCATCTGGTGGTCGACCAACCCCGTGCGCTCGATCACAGTGTCGACGCGCCGGCGACAGTCTTTCGCCGGTACCTCGCGGATATCAGCGACGAAATTGAGATACGATCTTACGGTCATCTCGGGGTAGACCGGCGGCGTTTCGGGAAGATACCCGAGTCTGCGGCGCACTTCCATCGAGTCTTCGAATACGTCGAAGCCGTCGACGGTGACGGTGCCCGTCGTCGCAGGCAGGAAACAGGTGAGAATCCGCATCGCGGTGGTCTTTCCCGCCCCGTTCGGGCCGAGCAGACCGAGAATCTCACCCCCCTGCACCGAGAAGGAAATTCCGTCGAGCGCACGGAAGTTTCCGTAATACTTGGTGACATCCTTCATCTCGATCACGAATTGGTGCCTCCTGAGGGTGTATGAGCGGACGACTCGAGATCGTCCGGCGTGCATTGACTGCCGTCAGAAAAAAAAGTTCCAGAAAAATTTCCCGAATCTGAATGCACAAACGCTCCGGCCCTCCAAATCGAAGTTTCGGGGCGAATGCAGGCTTGCCGGGCTCGTAAAATCAGGCCCCGACGGCGGTCTCCAGCTTGTCAGCCACGATCGCAAGCTTGTCGATCGCGGCCAGATACCGCTCGAAATATGCCAGGAGGTTGTGTTTCTGGGAAAGGCGCAGCAGGCCCATCTTGTGTCGCAGCGCATCCGTCAGCACCCCGGTTTCGAGACCGAACGCCTCTTCGGACATTGCGACAACGACTTCCTTGCGGATCGACGGCTGTTTGCCTGTCAGAGAGAGAAGGCCGCGCAACACGGGATACAGGCTGTTGAATGATTTCGCGATCATCGCCTCGAATGTTTTCAGCGACTCGCCGGAAGCGAGAAATTCGGTCCGGGCTTCGGTCACTTTTCCCTTCAGCATCTGCTCGACCTGGAGCCGGAGCAGCGATCTGTCGATTTTCAGCGTCGCAAAGGGATCGTCGCCCTTGATCATTTTGTGATTGTCCCGGATTTCCTGGAACAGCAGGGGAAACACATCGAGGGAGCGCTCGAAATCTTCAGCGGTGAGGATCAGCGGGGCGGCGAAGCCCTTGAGCATCCACTTCTCGACGGGAATGGCGATCTGCTTGAGATGGCCGACGGTCACGGTCTTGAACAGCAGGGCCATGTTGATGTTCGAGTGGCCGTACACGTAGTCGCCCGATGCCGCGCTTCCGTAAACGGCGATGGCGGTGAGGTCCGCTCCGAGAAGATTCGACATCTCCTGGGCGAAGGGTTCGAACACCGTCTCCGGGTTCTGCGGCACGTTTCTCAGCTTCAGCAACAATGTTTCGAACATCTCATTTCCTCCTGGCAGATTTCTTCGTCATTCAAACCGGTAACGCGCACTTCTGCCGGCATCTCATGAGGCGGCGGGCGCCCCCGACATCTCGATGAGCGCATCGAACACGCTGCCGACGAACTGGGGCGACAACAGGTTTCCGATATAGCCGACATTCTCGCGGACCGCCTTGC
>JAKJFL010000235.1:0-5671 GCA_022704935.1 Candidatus Rifleibacteriota bacterium | reverse complement strand
CGCTCCGCCGACAACCCATTGAACGTCGGCGCGGTCAGCATGCGGTGGATCAGGCGCATGGCTTCTTCCAGCGACTCGGGAAGCACCTTGCAGGAGACGATCGTCATGTCGGAAAACGTCGCCGCGTTCGACTCGGAGCCGACCCGGTCGAGCGCGCAACTCAGCTCGGACGACGTCGGATACTCGGGAGTTCCGCGGAACAGCATGTGCTCGAGAAAATGCGACACGCCGCTGTTCATCGCGGTTTCGAATATCGGGCCGCACCGGATCAGGCAGGCAAAACCCACGGCCGGCGATGGAAACTGGTGAAGAACAAGCTGCAGGCCGTTCGGGAACGCAATCGTTTCGATGGGAGCCGACAGGCGGCTGAAGGGAAAGATCATTCAGAAACCGGAGCCGGAGCTGCCTCCTCGTCGGGTTCGTCGATCTCGGCGGTCGAGTGAGGAAGGGCGATCTCTTTCTTGTCGCCGTACGGCGGGTAGTATTTCGGTCGGGCGTCGATCTTCGGATTGATCTTGCCGCCGGCGCGGGCCCAGATGGAATACCACATCAGCACGATGTTGTTCACGGCCCGCGAATAGCAGGAGGCGACGATGGCTCTTCCCTTCTTCAGGTTGAGGTTGCCCGGCGTGTAATACTCGATCATCGCGTCGTAATACTTGTTTGCCCATAGCGACCAGTATACCATCAGGGCGCTGAGGCGTTCGACCTTCCGACAGCCTTCGAACGAAACGCCAAACAGATGGACGCATTCGTTGATATCCCGCTCGGAGGCGGCATGATAAGGCTTTTCCTCGATGCCGTCGATGACGACTATGCCGGTGTGAAGTGGCTGGACGAGATCGGCGACGTAGTGACTCAGCCAGCCGAGCTTCTGGAAGATCGTTGCCCGCGACTTCTTGTTTTTGATGTCGTCGACGATCTCGTTCGCCAGCTGTTCGACCTTGAACGGGCCGTTGCCCATGTCGCTGCCGTGAATATGAAAGACGTGATTCCTGAAATCCTTCAGGGTGGTGTCGGGCTCGATGGATGCCTGCAAGAGCGGCTTGAGCGCGGGATTCTTCGCACTCGTTCCCGTGCCTGTCGCGCCGAGAAAGGCGCGGAACGCGGCCGGCATTATAAAATAGGCGTCGGATGTGATCTTTCGGTGCGTGCGACCACCCCAGGCATCTGCCGGGGCTGCGGCAAACAGGACGGCTGTGAGAATGCCGAGTGAGACCATGATGTGACGTAAGCGCATGATGACGTCCTTGGCCCCGAATGCGGGGCATATACCGTAACTATACGGACGACGACGGAGGGTGTCAAGGATACGACTGTACCGTGTGCGGCCCGAACGGAAGAATCCCCGGCGCGGGGCCGGGGATTCTTGGTTGTGAAACGCTTTGCGTCAGGCGTCTTTTTTCTCGGAGTCTTTCTCGTCTGCTTCGGCAAGATCGACGGACTGATCGGCCTGAACCTCGCCGCCGGCTTCTTCGCCGGCTTCCGCCCGTCTACCGGACTTCTTCTTCTTGTTGCCTGTGGGCGGTCGCTGTTCCTTTTCGGGAGGCGGATTGCTCTTGGCGAACTCGGCGAAGTCGACGACAACCTTCTTCTCGAACTGGTTGGCGAGGTCTTTCTGTTTGTCGGAAAGGACGGTGAAGCGGTCCATGACGAACTTTCGCTGGTGCTTCGATTCTTCCTGGAGAGCGGAAATCTCGTCTTTCATCTCCATGAGGACGATAAGAATGGGAAGAATGATGAGGGCCACTACCATATAGGTGTCGATCTTCCACTTCAGGAGCATCGACAGAAACATGGCTCCCCATAATGCCCAGAGCCAGTACTGGATTTTCATGCCCTCTCCTTGTTCGGCACAGCTCCATCAACCGCTTGCCGAAGAATGATTTCAACGGATTCCGGGGTGATTCCGGCGAGAACGAACGTCTTCTGCTTGCCGTGAGCCCCGTGCTCCAGAGATACCTGACGCTTGGTGAGGCCAAACGTCTTGGCAATGAATGCTGTCAAAGCTTCGTTTGCTTCCCCTTCGACAGGGGCCGCCTTGACTCTCATTTTACAACGATCCCCGCTGATGTCAACAATTTCCGACCGTGACGCCCGTGGCGCCGCCTGAACGCTGAGAGACGTTCCGCGGGCGTGTGGGCGCAGGCAAGCGAGCGTCATCGGCAGGGATGGGTCAGGCTGCTTCCGCGACCGGAGCCTTGGGAACGGAGGGAATGGCCCTGATGGGCGTAGGCCCGTCCTCGGTCAACATCGCCATGTAGGACTCGATCACCGTCTTCAGTTCGACCTTGAGCATGCGCTTCTGGCGTTTGAGCTCGCGGATTTCCTTGCCGACCATCTCGGATTCGGACCGGGCCTCGTCGAGAATGCGCTCGGCCTGGAGCTCGGCTTCCTTCACGATCAGCTCGGCTTCCTTCTCGGCGTTGTTCTTGAGGTCGCCCGACGCCTTCTGGGCCGAAATGAGCGTCTGCTTGAGCGTCTTCTCGAGCTCGAGGTAATCCTTCATCTGGGCCGTCAGGCGCTCGACCTGGTCTTTCAGATCCTTGCTTTCGGCGTAGACGGCCTCGTATTCGCGACCGACCTTCTTCAGGAAGTCATAGACCTCGGTCTCGTCGAGACCGCCGATCTTCTTGCGCGAGAACTCGCGCTGGTAGATATCGAGGGGAGTGATTCTCATCTGTCTGCCTCCTAGAGGTTCTCCATCAGGACGATACGATTGGTATTCGTTCCCAGAAGATTGTTGGTGACCTTGAAACAGTTGGCCAGTTTCGTGAACTCCTGGCTCTGCACGTAAACTTCGACGACCTTGAACTGGCCGGCGTTGTACTTCTTTGTGCACGTCAGATTGACGACCGCCTCGTCGAGGTTGATCAGTTCCCCCTGATACCTCACCTCGCCGACTTCCATCGCCACGAGACCGCCCTTTTTCACGACGCGGTGAAGTTCCGCGAGCGTGTCCGAGATGAACTGCATCCACTCCCCGAGATCCGGCGTCTGGACGACGGCCTTCTCGAGCTTCTGCGAGTCGATGCCGCAGAACCAGGTTTCGAGCCAGGTATCCTGCACATAATCGACCGTGTTGAGGAAGGGGGGCGAGGTGACGATCAGATCGACGCTCTGGTCGGCCCACCCCTTCAGGTTCCGGGAATCGCCCGTCGTGATGACCGTGTTCTTCCCATGCTGCTTGATTTCTTCGAGCTGCCCGTCTTTCAGCGCGGTTTTCGCCTTCTTGACGATGCGGGAAGCGATGTCGCGATACTCGGGGTCAGCGCCCCGCGTGCGGTTGATCTTGACCTGGTTCGCCTTCGGAATCGAGATCTGGGGAAACGAGTAGGCCGAGAAGAAGCCCGGCGAATGTCCGTGAAGGCGGGAGAGTGCAAGCATTTCGATGAACCGGTCGGTCGCGTCCCGATGCGTTTTCAGGTAATCCCGCAGGTTCAGAAGCTCCATGTAGGTCTGCGGATGGTAGAACATGCTGAGGTCCTCTTCCCGGGAAAGATCGCGGGGTGCCTCGAGAGAGATCTCCTGCAGGCGGCGCTCGACCGCCTCGACCGTCACGGGATTGACCTTGGGTCTTGCGATACGCTCCGACAGGGGGTTCACGTCATTGCTGTGACCGCGCCGGCCGAGCAGGTTCGCCTGGAGCAGCGTGGTGCCGCGGCCGCCGAACGGGTCGCCAACTGCGTCGCCGGGCCGTGTGAATTTCCTGATGAAGTAGTCGGGCAGTTCTGGCTTGAACGAAGCCCGATACGAAAGGGCATAATGCAGCGAGTGCATCTGGCGCTGTTTCGCGGTCCAGAATTCGTCGTAGATGCGGGGAACCGCTCCAAGGGGCGTGTCGATGAATCCGGCATTGCCGGGAATGGAGCGGACGGTCTCCGGTGACGCGAACAGGGGTTGGGCGCTCATGATGCCTCCGAATACGATTTCTACCGATCAGGGAAGTTATCGGCGTTTCGAAGGGATTTCTTGACGCTTCTGTTTCGCTACGAGCGAAATCGGCTCCAGCAACGAATCTCGAATGGGAAAACGGCTACGCGAGACTCCCTGTGAACCGAAGGGAGAAAGCGGTCTGGTTTTGATTCCTGCATGAAAAAGCCGGTCATGCGCGCCCGTTCTTACTGAGCCTGTCGAAGCGCGATAGGTTCAGGGCGTATGTGTGATTATCTGCGGAGCTCGAAAAAGTATTATATATGCATAATTATTTTATAGTTGATCTGCGTCTTCCGCGCCATCTGCGGATGATTCGAAAGTAAGATGAAAGTAATGCTGGATTCTGGAAAAGCGAGCATTTACAATTCGTGACTGAAACGCTACTGCCAACGAGGCGGAGAATCAGCCGCCGACGCCGGGATGGCGAAGTCGCGGCGGACCAGATACCGAAAGGAATGTTCGTATGGCCACAGAATTGTTCAGGGAGCTTCAGGAGGCGTTCAACAGCCGCAAGCCATTTGTGCTCTGCACTGTCGTCGAGGTCGACGGCAGCAGCCCCGGCAAATCGGGACAGCGCATGATCGTCTTCGAGAACGGAAGCACGGCTGGGACGGTCGGCGGCGGCATCAACGAGGAGCGGACGCGAAAAGCCGCGCTGGCCCTGTTCCCCGAACGCGGTGGAACGCAGCTGCTTTCCTACGATCTCGCCAACGAGATCGAGAGCGGCGAGCCGGTCTGCGGGGGCAACGTGAAAATATTTCTCGAGTATATGGCCGACAGGAACAGGATCGTGATCTTCGGTGGCGGCCATATCGGCTTCGCCCTGGCGCGGCTTGCGGCCCAGATGCGGTTCCATGTGGCGCTTGTCGACGACCGGCCGGAATACGCCGATCCTTCCAGGTTTCCCGAGATCGAACACGTGATCTGCCGCCCCTATCCGGGAAGCGTCGCGGCGATCGGCGTCGAGGCGACGGATGCCGTCGTCATCGTCACACCCGGCCACCTGCACGATCTCGAGGTGCTTGAACAGGCAGTCGCATCGCCGGCCGAATACGTCGGCATGATCGGCTCGGCCAGAAAAGTCGCAGAAATGAAAAAGAGCATTCTGGCTTCAGGAGTTGACCCGAAGCGCGTTGAGAGCGTTTTTGCGCCGATCGGCATTCATCTCGGAAGTACGACCCCCGAGGAGATCGCTCTCGAGATTCTCGCTCAGATCGTCGCGTTCCGGAACGGAATCACCCTCCGGTATGCAAGACCCTCTTCCGGGAAATGACGGGAATCCGGAAAGAATTATGGCCGATCATGATGGGTGGATGGAAGAAGGATGTTGCCGCTAGTACTGGGGAAATTGCGAAATCGGGATGGGGTGGCTCTCTCCCTCCCCACAGACGTTTCCTATCTCCTGTATGAACTGTATACTGGTACACCGCAAACCCCGGTCGCAGGCCGAAAAAAATTAAAAAAAGGTAGTTGACTCGGGAAGCCGAAGCTGGTAATATAACCCTACCAACGAGGCCGCAAGCCCCGAAGGAACCGATCGAAAGACCGGAGCTCATTGAGAATAAGATCGAGGGACCAAGGAAGACGCCAAGTGGGCTTCCGAGCGTGATCGCAAGATTGCGCCAAGGAAGTTGAGTTTGTTAGACCGAAGTAATTCGGGATATAAAACTCCATGAGTTGATAAAAGGCGGATTCGCAAGAATCTGTTTTTGAAAAATTTTCGTGGAGAGTTTGA
>JAKJFL010000234.1:0-5674 GCA_022704935.1 Candidatus Rifleibacteriota bacterium | reverse complement strand
GACGGCAACACGGCCCTGCTGATCAGAGAGGCGTTCAAGCAGCTCTCGGCCGAAGGCATCGAGACGGAACTCGTCCAGCTCGCCGGCAAACCAGTGCGCGGCTGCACGGCCTGCGGCTCGTGTTATCAGCGCAAAGACCGACGGTGCGTGATCACGACCGACCCCGTCAACGAGATCATCGGGAAGATGGAGCAGGCCGACGGCATCATTCTCGGCTCTCCGACCTATTTCGCCGACGTGAGCGCCGAGATGAAGGCACTCATCGACCGAGCCGGTTACGTCGGCCGCGCCAACGAGAGCATGTGGCGCCGCAAGGTCGGGGCGGGCGTCGTCGCCGTGCGTCGTTGCGGGGCCATTCACGCGTTCGACACGATCAACCACTTCTTCCTGATCTCCGAAATGATCGTCGTCGGATCGAGCTACTGGAACATGGGATTCGGTCGCGAGCCGGGCGGCGTGACCAGCGACGACGAAGGCATCGATACGATGCGGACGCTCGGACACAATATGGCGTGGCTGCTGAAAAAACTCGAGGACTGAATCAGCTTCCGGCCTGACGGCAAGGGCCCGGTCAGTTGCAATCCGACACAGTATTATATCGTATAATTTATGACAAAACCGCTCGTCGTCACAGGGCTCGTCAAGGAGTATCGCGTTCCCGGCAATCCGCCGCTTCGGGCCGTCGACGGTGTCTCGTTCGATATCGCCGAGGGCGAATGTTTCGGCCTGCTCGGCCCGAACGGGGCGGGAAAGTCGACGTCGATGCAGTGCATCACGGGGTTTTACCCGCCGACGGCCGGCAACGTCACGATTCTCGGCCATGACGTGCATGCGGCGCCACGTCAGGCGCGCGCCCTGCTCGGCGTGTGTCACCAGGACGACACGCTCGATACCGATTTCACCGTCTTCGACCAGATGGTCCGCCACGCCTCGTTTTTCGGCATCGATGCGGAAAAAGCCGGCCGCAAGGCCCGCGAGCTTCTCGACCGGTTCGATCTGGCCTCCAAGGCGGATGTTCTGGTCGAAGCTCTCTCGGGCGGCATGCGCCGGCGGCTCCAGGTGGCCCGGGCCCTGGTCGCGGAGCCGCGCGTCCTCGTTCTCGACGAACCCACGACCGGCCTCGACCCGGAAGCCCGGCGAGTGCTCTGGTCCATCATCGCCGACTTCCGGCGGACCGGAGGCGCCGTCCTGCTCTCGACCCATTACATGGAGGAAGCCGAGCGTCTCTGCGACCGCATCGGCATCATCCACCGCGGCCGCATTCTCGACTGCGCGACGCCGCCCGAACTGATCGCCCGCCATGTGCCGATCGCCGAGATCGAAGAGGAGATCAGGCCCGGTGTTCGTTGGAAACGCCCTCCCAACCTGGAAGACGTCTATCTGAAGCTGACCGGTCTCTCGCTCGATGCCGACGAAAGCGAAGACGAGACGGAGAACCCGCAGATGCACCCTGCCGAAGCCGTCGAAGGGATCCGCCCATGACCTCATGGCAGGCGATCGCGACCGTCTGGCGGCGCTATTACGCGGTTTACGAGAAGAATTTCTGGTTCGGCATAGTGACGACGTTCGTGGAGCCCCTGCTGTATCTGGTTTCGTTCGGCATCGGCGTCGGGGGGCTCGTCGGCGGCCTGACGTCCGAAGGAGTCGCGATGAGCTACCGGCAGTTCGTCTTTGCCGGCATCGTCGGCCAGACGATGCTGTTCCAGGGCTTTTTCGAAGCCGCCTACGGGGGTTTCGTGCGCATGTATTACCAGAAGGTGTTTCAGGCGATCGCGGTCACGCCGGTCACCATGTCGGAAGTGCTTTGGGGAGAACTGCTGTGGGACGCCTCAAAAGCGACATTCGCCTCGGGGGCGGTTCTCGCCATCGGCGCGCTGGCCGGCGATTTTAGCCTCACCGGCGCGCTTGCGGCCCTTCCGTTCGTGTTCATCGGAAGCCTTCTCTTCGCTTCGATGGGGCTGCTGGCGGCAGCTCGGTCGGCGACGATCGACGAAATCTCGTATCCGCAGTTCCTGCTGATCTTTCCGATGTTTCTCTTCTGCGGCGTATTCTTCCCGCTCGATCAGCTTCCATCGGCCCTTCAGGCGTTCGCATGGTGCCTGCCGCTGACCCCCGTCATTTCGGTCATCCGATCGCTCACCCTCGGCACGACACTCAGACTGACGGCCGTCGCGGCCGTCGTTCTCTGGACAGCCCTGCTGGTCAGGCTTGCCCGCGGTTCGATGAGGCAGCGACTCGTGAAGTGACGGATGGTCTCTCAATCCACGGCGTTCACGAGTTTCAGCAGCGGTTCCATATAGACGCTTTCAATGAAGTTTCCGCAGACAACTCCCAGGATCAGGACCACCGCGAGAACCCCCGTCGTCGTCAACTGATACCAGGCAAAACTCGTGGGCCCTTGCTGCCGTCTGTCGACAGCCACGCCTGTGATCACATGGGCACCATATACGAGCAGGAAAAGAAGCCCCACCCCGATCCCGATTCCCACGATTTTGTATGACGCCAGGAAATCGCTGTATCCCAGAAGGACAATCACCCGTGAAGAAAACTCCACCTTCAACCCCAGGAGTATATCTTTCGTTCCCTGCGCCCGGAGAGGGTAGTAAAGGAGGCATCTCCCGATCTGAACGACACACCCGAGCCAGAGCAGGAGCTCGACCTTCATGAGAGCAAGGACTTCCACGTTCGAGGGCAATCGGGGAACGACAGACGGTTGTACCGGGGAAACGCGCTGAGAAGTCTGGTTTTCAGTCATGGGCACACCTCGCGGAATGAAGTTCTGCCTTTGTCATTTTTCCTGGAATCGCAGTTAGAATCGCTCTTCCAAGTATATTCCTCCCGAACCCTGGAATACACCCCCGAGGTCAACTCGAGAAAACGAATTTCATCAGGATGGGGAACGGTGGGGTAAAAAAGCAACACTTGGGATGGAGGAATTCCTTGAATTTCGTCCAAATTTTCCCCGGCGGTATTTCTGTACTTGCCAACGCCATGAAAAACCGCTCAAATCTGCCTTTTATCGATTATCAACGGATTGGCACGCGATGTGCTTAATCGGTTATAGTATCTTGCAAATCGAGCTATCGAATTGTCGTTAAAAGGAGATGAGTATGAAGTATCGATCAGCGTTGATGGTGTTCATGATGCTCTTTTTCTGTTCATCCCTCGTTTTCGGCGCAGGAAGCTTTTTTGAATCGGCAAACCAAGCCGAAGAAGCAGGAAAGGCCGTGAAACAGCAGGACGTTCCTCCGGTTGACGATGCAGCCGTGGCGGAAGAGGAAGAAGAGCACGGCAATTCGCAGATCGACAAGGACCGTGAGAAGGACAGCCCGGCCGACCACGACAACGGCAAGGGCAATGACGACAAGGTTGCCAAGGGTGATCAGAAGGACAGCCCGGCCGACCATGACAACGGCAAGGGCAATGACGACAAGGTTGCCAAGGGTGATCAGAAGGACAGTCCGGCCGACCATGACAACGGCAAGGGCAATGATGACAAGGGCGCAAAGGACAAGAAAGTCGTCGATCCATCGAAGCCCTGCGACAACGACGAGTTCGACCCCACGGGAAAGTTCAATCCCGGCAAGATCGACGGCTGCTCCGACAAGGAACTCATCAAGATCATCGACAAGACCTGGAATATCAAGGTCACTGGCTGGCAGTACGGACACAGCCTGATGAACCCCGGTTTCATCTGGTCATATTCGCACCTTTTTGAAATATATCGTTCGCTGTATGTTCTGCCCCGAATTTTCTTTTTGGGCAACCTCAATCTCTGCTGGAGCAGATGCATTCCCAGCTGCAGCTCTTTCTGCCATCTCCAGGGAAACTCCATCTTCTTCTGCAATTTCGCCCCCTTGCAGCAGGGCTGGCTGAGTTCGCTTTTCATGCGGGAAATGGGCCGATTCCTGTTTCTCAGCAAGGAATTCTCGTATCTTCGCGCCCAGTGGATCAAGATGTTCTGGCTGGACGAAAAGATCATCAAGATCAAGCCGCCTTTCGACTTCATCTGCAAGACCCCCGACGAGGATTTCGGCGAATCGTTCAAGTGCTACTGGAGCCGCGGTGAATGGTTCAAATCCTGCGACAAGGCCAGATACGAATTCATCTACCGTCTGGTCATGAAGGGCAAGTCGTTCAGCTGGAGGAACGGTGGGAACGGTTTTGATATGCGGGATGTCGGCAAGGCCTCCGAGCCGAAGAAGCCCGTCGCGACCGCCACGAAGCAGATCGGCAACGGCGACCACGGCGCCTCCGGCAAAGCCGACCTGAACGACAAGAACAAGATCGACAACGCCAGCAAGGCCAACAACGCCGCAAGCCAGGCTGCGAAGTCGACTGCCGCCGCGAAGAATTCATCCTCCGGCAAGGCAGACTACGGTGCCTCGGGCAAGACCGATCAGAACGACAAGAACAAGGCCGGCAACGCGGCCACCGCCAACAACTCCTCCGCCAAGACAACCGGTTCGACCAAGAAGTGATCTGACCAGACAGGAAGCGGCGACCAGCATCTGTTCCGGTCGCCGCTTCTTTTCAGAAGATATTATAATATAAGCTATACATACTAGCGACATCCAGGGGATTTCCGAGATGCAGGGGCACACGCAACAGAAACCGACAAAAGAGTCTATCGTCTCCACCCTCCAGGGTCGGAATCCTGAAAACGCGGTGGCCCTTCTGCAGCAGATCTTCCTCGCGGCACCGGAGAGTATGGATGCCCCGTTGCTGGATTCCATCCAGTCGCTCGCGGCCCATCAGGATCTCGGCGTGCGATTCTGGGCAAAGAAGGTCTATAACAAGTATGCGTTCCAGTTCTGCCGCGACGAGCCGGAGCGGTTCGCGGAAACAGCCGAAGAAGACAACCTGCCGCTCGAACTCCTGATAAAGTTCCTCCAGGATGTCCGTCATTCCAGATTTCTGGCGCTGAAAGTCCTGAAGAAGATCTGCCGGAACGGCTCCCCGAAGGCCCTCGAGGTTCTGACCGCCCATCTCAAGGCGACGCCGGATACGTTTCAGATCTCGTTCCTGACGAAAAACCTCGGCATCCACTTTCCGTCCGACAGCCTGATCCCCCTTCTGACGCCTTACCTCACCCATAGCGACCACCGCGTGATCGCGAATACGATCGAAGGTCTCGAAGCGATCGGCTCCACACGGTGTTTCGAGATCATCTCACAGTTCCTCAAGCACCGGAACAACCGTGTCCGGGCGACGGCCGCCAAGGCGCTCTCGGGCTACGATTCGCGGCGCACCCAGGACATTCTCACCAAGATGCTCGGAACCCGCGGCCAGCCCCACGTCGTCATCTCCGCCTGTCATGCGGCCGCCGAACTGCGCGATTCGCGGTTTTTCCCGTATCTGCTGAACCTGCTCAACGATGATCTCGTGCTCGACGACGCTCTCGCAGCGATGAAATGCATCGACGAGCCGCGCACGATCGAAATGCTCCAGGCCCAGATCGGCCAGATGGAAAGCCGGCTCGAGCGCATGCGCCGGCATCTTCCCGGCCTGCCTCAGGTGCTGGCTTCGAACGAAACGCTCGCGATCATCCGCAAAAGCCCGGCGGGAGCCTGGCTGGCAAACCTCGAGTGGGTCGAGCTCCTCTTCAACAGGGTCACGATCTTCATCTTCGCCCTTCTGCTGCTTCTCTTCGCGGGTTCCGCCGTCGTGAACC
>JAKJFL010000233.1:0-5675 GCA_022704935.1 Candidatus Rifleibacteriota bacterium | reverse complement strand
GAAGAACAGCTTGTTTCCCTGGAAGTGCGGGCAGTATTTGTAGAACGAGTAGGTCGCCGCATTTTTCATGGTGACGGATTCGCCGTCGATGGTCATGGTGACTTTCCCGCCCTTGGCGATCTCGGCCTTGGCGTTTTCGAAATGACGGCGATAGGTCTGCGCCGCACCTTCGATCTGCTTGTCGAACCCCTTGTAGTTCTGGTTCCAGTTGCCCGAATCGTAGCAGCCGACGCCGAGGGCCCAGTCGAGTTCCTTCTGGGTGGCCGATTTTTTCGATATCAGGCCCTGTTCGCACTGGAGGCGGGTCAGCAGCACCTGGGGGTTGATGCCGTATTTCTTCGCCGCGTCATGGATCATCTGCGCAGGCGTCGAACCGTTGTAGGGCTTGGCGAGGCAGGACCCTTTCTTGTCGAGGAAGTCCTGGATCTGGGCAACCGTCATGGTGTTCGTGTCCGTCAGCGTGTGGTCGGAGATCACATACTCTTTCTGGAAGGTGTCAGCCCATGACTCGTCGCCGGCGGATTCGATCGGATACTTCCCCGTCGTGCCCGTCGATGTCGACGTGGTGGTCGATCCCGACGTGAGAGAGGAAGATGTTTTCGTGGAAGATGCGGGGGAAGATGTCGTGAGATTGCGCGGCAGGGCGATGATCTGCCCGGGGAAGATCAGGTTCGGCGTCGCTGCGATGCTGGGAATCTGGTATTGCAGGATGTGCGTCCACATGCCCTTGTCGCCGTAGTACCGCTGGCAGATGGCGGACAGCGAGTCGCCGGCCTTGACCGTGTAATACTGCAGGCTGACCTTGTCCGAAGAAGTGCCGGAAGAAGAGTTTCCCGATGTCTGGTTCATTGCGGGAACCGTCGGCAGCACCTCGGCTTTTCCGCTCTTGCCGCCCGTCGAATCGACCTGCACGTTTCCGCCAGTGAAGGGGTTTTTACGGGAACCAGCCGCCGAAGTGTCGCCGCTTTTGCCGGTGCGTTCGAGCACGGCCTGCTTCCAGGTTTCACGGCGGCGCTCCATCTCTTCCTTCAGCTGCCGAACGTCGGATTTCTTTGCCGCAACGGCTTCGTCGTATGCCTTCTTCGCCTTCTGATAGGCGTTCCAGGCTCCGGTGACGACGGGATCGGACATCGCGCCCTTGGTCGTCTTGCCGTCTTTCGTCAGTTTTTCCTTCACGCCTTTGGCGACTTCGGTACCGACGACAAGCGTTGCGGCACCGATCGCGACACCGAGAGCCACGGTGAGCATGAATCCGATGATTCCGCGTCTGTCGTGGAGGACCATGGTGACTCCCCTTCATTATTCAAGGCGGCGCACGACCGCCATGTAGTCGGTGAACTTTCAAAAGTATATCAGATAAAGGGAGGGACCCGGGAATGTTCCGTCACACAACGTATTTTCCGGGGTATATTCCGCGGGGAGACAGGGAGTTTGACACCCCCCCGGCCGAAACGTATAATTTTGTATATCGAAGTATGGTTCTCTGCCGTTTCTCATTTCTCGTTTCGCAGAACATACGGTTTGCTGGGAAGTACGCAGAAAAGGATAGAGTATGAGCATCCCGACAAGATTGAGAACACTTCTTACCCTCGTGCTGGCCGCCGGCATCACTTCCTCCGCCCTCGCTGGGCCGCTGGTGCTTTTCGACGAAGGGCATGCCCAGACCGCCGGCAACGCCGACTGGACCATAAACGGAGGCTTTTCCGACTTCGCCGATGTCTTCAAGGCCCAGGGCTGCACCCTGAAAAGCGTCAAGGCTCTCACGCCCGACGTCCTGCGCGGGGCCTCCGTCATAGTGCTTCCCGAGCCCAACTCGGCCTACACCCCCACCGAGGAAAAGGCGATCGTCGATTTCGTGAACAACGGCGGCGCCCTCTACGCCATCGGCGACCACAACAACTCCGACCGCAACGGCGACGGCATCGACTCGGTCGGCGTGCTGAATCGTTTTCTTCCCAAACTCGGTCTCGAGCTCGAGATCAGGTATTTCACCGAAGCGCCTGCGGGCGGCGAGTATCGCAAAACCCCGATCACCCAGGGCGTCAGGGCCGTCGGCACCTGGGGCGGAACATCCATCAGGTGCCTCAGCGCCAGTGCCGAAGGTCATATTTTCTTCAGTGCCAAAAACGGCGGCGGCGCGTTTATAGCGACTGCTATTGTCGGCACGAAGGGCGGCCGCGTCGTCGCGATGGGCGACAGTTCGCCCTACGACGACGGCACCGGCGACCCTCGCGACAAGCTTCACAACGGGTTCACCAACCCGAAGTTCCAGCACGACGTCCTTGCCCGCAACACCGTGAAATGGATCCTAGCGCCCGCCGCGTCGACACCCGCCGCGCGTCTCAACGCTATGATGTCCGACCTCCGGTCGGCCGATCAGAGACTGCGGGCCATCTCGGACAACTCCCTGCTGATGTTCGCCGAAAGCACCGAGACCTCGATCACGAACCTGCTCCGGGAAAACCCGCAGCTGCGCGACAGTTTCAAAAAGAACTCGGCCGGCGCCGAGGCGTTCATGAGCATCGAGAAAAATCTCGACGCACAGGATTCCTTCAACACCCTGCACGGGAACTGAGCCGGTCCATTCATGTAGCATTAAATATATATTCTTCGTTTGTGCGTCACGGGGCGGGTTTCAAACCCGCCCCTCCGTATTTTATGGATGTCACGGGATGCGATTTTGAGTTGGCCGGTTGCGGAGGGCGCTGTCGTTCATGGTATAGTGGCGACATCGGGATATGAGCACGTCGAAACGCAACTCGATTTTTTCCGGCATCCTCCTCCTGCTGCTGGCGGGTGTTCTGGCCATGGGCGGCATTCTCTGGAAGGATTTCGTCTTTTTCACCACTCCACAGGGGCTGGATGAAGTTTTTTCCAACCTTTCGAACGCCCAGAACGAGGTGTTTTCGAACGCCGCCATCGGAAGCCGGCGGGAAATTCCGGTCTGTTTCACGATTCCGCAGGGCGACCTGTTCCGGTTCTTCGTTCTCGTCGGTCCCCGCCTCCAGACAATCGCTTCCCGCCTCGCATCCCAGGCAAAACTGGACATCGGATCCGACGCAGCGGACGTCATCCAGCGGGTGCTGACGGGAAAAGCCGTCATGGGATCGATCTCCGCCGTCGCCTACGCGAAGCTTCGCAAACAACACCCGATCATCGCGGTCTTCGAACGAGCCGGGCCCAGGCCGAAGACATCGCTGTTCGTCGTTCGCGTCGACAGCGCCGCCTCCTCCTTCGCGGACCTTCGCGATACGCGCATCTGCTTCCGGGCGAAGGATTCGATGAGCGGGTATTTCGTCCCACTGCGGGAGCTGAAGGCAGCCGGCATCGAGGATCCGAGCCTGTTCTTCCGGCAGATCAGCTACAACGACAACCTGACGAACTCGACGCTGGGCCTGCTCAGCGGAGAATTCGACGTCATCGTCCTGTCGAACACGTTCTACGAAGAACTCGATGAGGAGCGACGGCAGAAGCTGAAAATCATTCACACATCGAAACCGATACCAGGCGGCGTGTATATCGCGGCGGCCGCTTCGCAACCGGCGATTCTGCAGGCCTTCCTGTCCGAGTTCCAACGATACGGGGAGACGGTGCTTGCAACCGAGCCGCTGGCAGGCCTTTTCCAGGTCAAGACTCCGAATCCCTCCGACTACGACATGCTCGAAGAGGCGATCGACAGTGGAGAATAACGGACAATCCGCGGTCCAGATGCAGACCGAAGCTCGGGAAATCCGTCAGAAGCTCGCGGCGGCCTTCGGTCTGCTGATCATCCTGCTGATGCTGCTGAGCATCTACATCATCACCTGGGTCGAGTGGGACGCAGGCCTGGAGCGGGCGAAGGGTGAAGGGCAGGTGCTCGGCAAGGTCATCGCGGTCGGAATGGCCGAGCAGCTTGCCCGGAACAACTTTCAGGGCATCGAGTTCGCCCTCAGGGAATACGCCGGCATGGGCCTTCTGCGCTACTGTGTCATAACGTCGAAAACCGGCAAGATCATCGCCGGAACCGACAGCGGGCTGAACGGCAAGTATCTGAACGACAAATGGAGCTTCGAGAGCCTGACGGCGACTGATCTGATGATGCGGCGCGCATTGTATCGCGGGGAACAGATCTACGAAGCCGCGGTTCCAATAATCATCGGGGAGGAACGGTTCGGCTCGATCAGGCTCGGCTTCCCTCTTCAGCGCGAGTTCGAAAACATCCGCAAACTGCTGATCCTCAACTTCTGCCTCGGGCTGGCGTTCCTTCTCATCGCCTTGTTCGTCGCCTTCAGCGTGTCCCACGCGGTGACCGGGCGTATCGAGGAACTCGCCGTCGAGGCTCGCGGCGAGCCGCGGAAGGAAGGCCCCAACGCTCAGGCCGGTTGATTCCCGCGGATCACACGAGAGGCGACGATTTCGCCGAGAAGCGTTCCGGCGACGGCCGTGAAGAACTGGATCCCGACGATTCCCCAAAGGAGGGCCAGCGTTTCGGTCGGCATGGCCGTCCAGCGAGCCAGGAGCATCCCCCCCACCCCGATGACGAGCGCCTTCGCAGCGGGTGCGGCGACGGTTTCTCCCACGAGCGTCCGCTCCCGCAGCATTCCTATTATTATAATATATACGATATTTCCAGGTATGATGACGGGCATCAGGATAATCAGGGGCGGGGGCAGATGGCCGGTGAGGAACGCCCCGACGGGAGTCAGGCCCGTGAGCAGCAGGGCGCTCCGCAGGCCGGCGACCGCCAGGGTCACAGTGAAAATCGCATTGACCAGGGCTCCCGTCAATATGTTGGGAAGCCGCAGGTTCTGCAACGCCAGGGCGAGCGCGAGCATGACGCCGGCCATGACGACATCCCCGAGAAACGACGGGGATCTGATTCCTGTCGATATCGGCATGGAAGGGATGTTACTTCCGATATGGGAAAATTGACAAGTCTCCGTGGCTCTGGGATAATTCATAGTTTCATGGTCAGAGGGTAAACGCATCTCCCCGGATCCGGGGAATATCTAGGAGGTTCTGTGGACATCCAATTGCTGTTCTGGTTTGCTCCTGTCGGAGCGGTTCTGGCCCTGGCATTCGCCTACGTCTTCTATTCGCAGATGATGGCGTCTGATCCTGGGTCCGAGCGGTCGCAGGAAATCGCCGGCTACGTCCGTGAAGGCGCCATGTCCTACCTGTGGCAGCAGTACCGGATCGTCGCCATGTTCTTCGTCGCTGCGTTCGCGTTCTTCGCGTTCCTGGCTTTCGTTCTGAAAGTGCAGAGCGCCTGGACGCCGATCGCCTTCCTGACCGGCGGCTTCTTCAGCGGCCTGTCGGGCTATCTCGGCATGAAGACGGCGACGAACGCCAGCAGCAGAACCACCGCCGCCGCCGCCAAGTCGCTGAACCAGGGACTGACCGTCGCGTTCCGCAGCGGTGCCGTCATGGGCTTCGTGGTCGTCGGCCTCGGCCTCCTCGACATCTCGATCTGGTGGAAGATCCTGAACTACGTCATGTCCATCAAGGACAGCCTTAAAGACTCGTGGGCTTCGATCTTCGCCGTGCATGACTACATGGAAATCACCACGATCATGCTGACCTTCGGCATGGGCGCGAGCTCCCAGGCACTGTTCGCCCGCGTCGGCGGCGGCATTTTCACCAAGGCCGCGGACGTCGGCGCCGACCTGGTCGGCAAGACCGAAGCCGGCATTCCC
>JAKJFL010000232.1:0-5676 GCA_022704935.1 Candidatus Rifleibacteriota bacterium | reverse complement strand
GCTTTCGATCGCCGCAGATCTGGCTGATACGCAACAGACCATTGTCGGACAAGGAATTGTTATTAAACATTGTTGCCTCCAGGTGAATAATTTGGAGGAGTGCTTCCTCCAAACTGGCGGAGGCTGGTTGCAACTATCTGATGCGCTCCAGATGAGGGTTTTAAGGGCAAAAAGAAGAGCCGAGGTCGCCCTCGGCTCAAAAAAACTTTCGAATCTGAAAAAATGTTCAGAAATTATACAGGAAGGTGACTCCTCTCCCCGTTTTCAGGACATTCCTGTCCCCTATCAGGTGAGGAGTCACCCTCGAATCGCATTCATTGCATGGTCTCTTCCTTCGACAGGATTCTCGTGAGTATGTCTCGCGACGGTAGCGACTGTCAGGCTGCTTTGCCGGGGCGGATGTTCTCGTTTTTCAGGCCGTCGAGATAATCGGCCCACTCCTGCATCATCTTCCGGCGCTCGTCGATGTATTGGGCTCGGTTATAGGCTGTGCCGTTCATGTCTGGAACGGCGTGCGTAAGCTGTTTCTCTACGACTTCTGTTGGGATCTTCAAGGTTTCCCGTATTCTCGTGAGCGCCATTGCGCGGAAGCCGTGCGCTGTCATCGTTCCTTTCTCGAAGCCCATGGCGCGGATCGCCGCAAGGACGGCGTTATTGCTCATCGGCCGGTCGAAGCTGCGGGCGGACGGGAACACATATTCGCCGGCACCGGTGAAGTTGTGCAGTTCGCGAAGGATGGCGATAGCCTGATGACACAACGGAACGATATGCAGGATGGGGACTTCCCGACTTTTCACCCGCTTGCTTACCCAGAATTGAAATACTCTGGCGTCAAGATCGACGTGTTCCCAGCGAGAATGCCTTATCTCACCCGGCCGCGCAAAGAACAACGCCGATAGCTTCAGCGCCGCGCGAACGATCACGGAGCCATTGTAGCCCTCGATTGCCCGCATCAGTTGACCGACTTCTTCGGGTTTCGTGATTGCGGCAAAATGCTTCGGTGCCATCTTGGGGAATTCGCCTTTCAAGTCCCAAGTCGGATTACTCGTAATCAGATTTCTTGTCCGGGCAAACCGGAAGATCCGACTGCAGTCAATGAACGCCCGACGGGCCGTCTCATGAAGCCCCCGGCCTTTGTGCCCGAGACTCTCATCGCCACGGTCACGGATTTTCCCCAGCGCTTCAAGAACGTCCGCCGTCGTGATGTCGGCAATTGGCCGCTTCCCGAGTAAGGGGAATACGTTACGTTCAAGCCGACGGATAATCACTTTTGCGTAATCTTCCACCCAGCCCGAGCGGTTCGCCTCGAACCAGAGACGCCCGACGGCCTCGAAGGTATTGAGCGCCGCCTTCCCCCTCTCGATAGTTTCGGCATTGCGCTTGGCTTGTGGGTCGATCCCGGCGTCCCGTAGCTTTTGGGCTTCATCCCTGAGCCGCCGAGCGTCCTGGATGGTTACGCCGGGGTATGCCCCCAGGGCGAGATTCTTTTCCTTCCCGTCCACCCAGTATCGGAACCGCCACAGCTTTGAGCCGTTCGGCTGATGCAAAAGGTAAAGCCCGTCCTCGTCGTATTGCTTCTTTTTCTTGTAAGCAGCGATAGACCGTTCTGTTATCCGCACCGGGGTATCACCTCCACGCAAAATGACCGATACCCCGGTTTGATACCCCGGTTTGAACAAAATAGAAACGACGAAATCGGACGAAATTGGATGGATAAAAACGAAAAAACCCGCTGTTTAGGCGGGTTTTCGTGTGATATCGTAGGATATCGGAATAAGAAAGAATAGCCCCAGGGGGACTCGAACCCCCGCTCTCAGCCTTGAGAGGGCTGCGTGTTAGCCGGTTACACCATGGGGCCAGAAAAAATTTAGCGGCTGGGGAGCAGGGACTCGAACCCCAATAGGCAGATCCAGAGTCTGCAGTCCTACCATTAGACGACTCCCCAATGGACGTTCTTGATGGTAACATGCATTGTTTCCCAAGTCAAGAGGCTTTTCGAAAAAATCGATCCGTGGGCCAGGAGGTTGTATCGCGGTCATGTGGTGGCTGGTTCCTGAGGCGGCGTCTCCGGGGAGAAACCGGCGGAGTTGTTCTGCGCCAAGCGTTTCGGAGTCGGTCTCGTAAGAAGCGCGTGATACAGGAACACCGCGCACGGAACGCCGAGCAGGAGGCCCCAGATTCCGAAGAAATACTCGGAAAATACGAGGATGCTTACGGCCACGAACGGATGAAGCGACAGATGGCCGCCGACGATCCGGGGATTCAGGATATATGCCTCTATAAAATGAATGACCGTGATAAGGATCGCACTGTAGAAAACCAGGAGGAAACCGTCTGCCTTGTAGGCCAGCAGACAGATCGGGGCGCTCGAGATGAAGACGCCCAGGACGGGGATGAAGCTGCAGATGAAGACGAAAACGCTCAGGAACAGTTTACTCGGGATGCCGAGGAACGTCAGGCCGATCAGGGTGAGGAAGGTGTTCACCCAGGCAATGATGATCTGAGCCTCGAATGCCCGCCCCACGATGTCGCCGAACTCCTGGATGCGGGGCCCCAGGATGCGGTATACCTTCCGGAGGCGAGTGTTTTCGAGGCTTCTGACCTCTCGCGAAAATCGGTCGAAATCCCACAGGATGAGGAAACTGAATATAACGGCAAGAATAAAATGGAACGAGATCCGGAATATGTCCTGGATGAACAGGGTGAACCGCTGGAGCATTTTTCCGAACCATTCCTTGAACCCTTCCTCGACGCCGGCTCCCTGGATGAACCCGGCGAGGTCCTCGTCCTGCATCAATCCCTTGATCTGCTGGATGACCTTGTCCTTCGTCTCGGGGATTTCCTTGTACATGATCTTGCCTTCCTGGTAGACCTTCGGAACGACGATCATGCCCATCGTCGTCATGATGATCGCGAGGACGAGATACACCTCGAGAACGACGGCCCAGCGCGGCCACTGGATGCGTCCGTGCAGGTAGTTGACCAGGGAGTTCAGGGTGTATGACAGAATGAACGTGAGGAAAATCAGCGAGAGGAAGTTCGACAGGTAGTAACTGATCGCGGCAAAACCGCTCCAGGTGAGAACAACCTGGATCTGTCTCCAGTATCGGCCAAACCAGGTTTTCTGTTCCTCAGGGATACGGTTGTTCGGCGCGGGGGGCGGGGCGGGATTCTGTTCTTGAACAGACACGGCTTCCGTGGTCATTCGCGTCTCCGACTGTATGCGATCTGGTTTTCCCACCACCCGTCGAGAACGCCTGCCCGGGCGAGAGCGCGCAGCCTGTCGCGCGCGGAAGGCGCGATCGGTTCGGCGACTTGGTCGGCCCAGCGGGCGCCGGCGAGCGGCATGAAGGTGTGCATGTGAATACGGACCCCGTAATCATGGACCAATCGTTCCATGAACGTCAAGAGCTCTTCCTGCTGTTCAGGCGTTTCTCCAGGCATCCCGATGATGAAATCGACGTGGGCCCGGAACCGGAACTCGCGGAGCAGTTCGATCGCGCGAACTGCCTGCGCTATCGTGTGCCCTCTGCCAATGTTCCGAAGCCGGCTGTCGAACGGTGACTGGATGCCCATGACGATCGTGTTGTTCGAGAGGAACGGGCGGACCAGCTCGAGCACCTCCCGCGTTACGAAATCGGGCCGCACTTCCGACGGAAACGATCCGAGGCTGATCTCGGGAACCCCGATGCGCTTGAGTCCGCTCAAGAGGGCGTGCAGGGCCTCGAGATTCGCCGTGCGCCCGTCGACCGAGCCGTAGGCGAACGCGTTCGATGCCAGGAACTTGATGCGCTTGCGGGCCGTCGCATGCCGAAGATACGCCGAGGCGATCTCGAGAACGTGCGCGACGCTCCGGTGCCTGAGCGTGCCCTTGTGAAGCGCCGGGACGGCGCAGAAGGCACATCCGTAGATGCAGCCGCGGCTCAATTCGATCGGGGGAAGATATCGAGCGATGGGATGAAATCCCGGGTAACGGTCGAGATCGACCTGGCCGGGCGGCGTGCGATGAAGCCCCGTTGGCCTGCCGCCGTCGAGCCATTGGTGCAGGAGTTCCGGGAAGAGCTCCTCGCCTTCACCGGCGAGAACGAGGTCGAAACCCATCTGCTCGACGGCCGCCGTGTTGAGGGTCGCTTCGGCGCCTCCGACCCAGATGTCGATCGTGCGGCCGTTTTCCCCGACGAGCGCCCTGATGTTCTGCACTTCGGCGCTGACGGCGTCCTTGTGAGGCATCATGAACGAGTAGAGGAGGAGAACGCGGCCGGCGAGAAGTTCCGGTGGCGGCGGGGAATCGCTTTCCCAAAGAATTGGTCGAATTCTTGCAACTGTCGTTTCCGGACAGGCGCCCAGAAGCGCTCCGAAACTGACTCGGTTGTAATTGTGCGTGCGAAGGATGAGTGTGTGTGATGAGTATTCGGCAGTCATGCGCCGACATTCTAGCACTCCGGCTGTCGAAACGGAAGATTGTGCACGTCTGAAGCCTTTTCGCGAGACTGACGATACGGGTACGCAATTTGCGAAATAACATGCGAAAGGAAATGGAGGGATGCCCATGACAAAGCTGCTGAATCGAATCGTCCTCCTGGTCGTGGTGTTGCTGCCCCTGGCTGCGGCCGCGTTTGCCGGCAGTCTCGCCGATGAATTCATCGGGCTGGGCCGCGTCTACGAACGCGCGCTCATCACCGATTTCGAATCCGGCATTCGCAGCGAGATCAACGTTCGTGTGCGCGAAGCCGAGCTGACGAACAAACTGCTGGCCGACGAGACCGAGTTGAGCCTGGTCGCCGGCCGCGCCGCCGAACTCGAATCCGGCATGCGGGCCCGCCTGATCGGCCGCATCCAATTCGAGATCAGCCAGGAAGGCCGCACGAGCCTGAATGGTGCTCTGCAGCTGTTCCTGGCCGCCCACGGCGACGATGCCTCCGTCACCCGCGGCAAGAAGATCGCGATCATCTACGGCCGCGAGGTCGATATGCGCGACGGCGAGTGGCACGAAACCCCCGAGGGTAAGCGCTACTGGACCAGCAACGAATACCCCGACATCGTCCTCAGCCCTGCAGAATACCGACGCTACCTCTCGACCGCCCACAACGTGCCGGATTGATTTCGAAACTGCTGAATAATCGGCGGCCCGATCTATCTTGATCGGGCCGTTGGTGTATCAGGAACTCTCCGGCCCCGCACCTGAATTTTTCAGACCATGCGTACACGTGTTGACTTTGATGGCATGTTGCGGTAGAATATCTGCACGTTCCCGCCGGGATGGTGGAACTGGTAGACACATACGTTTGAGGGGCGTATGGCTCACGCCGTGCGGGTTCAAGTCCCGCTCCCGGCACCGATAACCGGAGAATCGCATCAAAAGCGGTTCTCCGGTTCTGTTTTTAGCCGCTGCATACATTTGTAGCAGCTTCATTGCGTCCTGCAGGATGAAAACCATCAGCTCGCCATGAGCTGATCGAAGAGCGAGAGCCTCTCGTGCTTCGACAAGCTCGGCACGAACGGGAACGCGACACTGACTTTTGTCATGCAGGATTCGATGAAGGGCTGACTTCACCCCCCATCCCTTATCTGGCGCGTTTTTTTGTGACGCACCAGTAAGAGATGTGAGATGTGAGAATTGAAGGGACGAAGAGTCTGTATCCGCTCTCTGGGTAACCCGCTATGGAGAGTGATGTG
>JAKJFL010000231.1:0-5713 GCA_022704935.1 Candidatus Rifleibacteriota bacterium | reverse complement strand
GCGCGGGCGCCAGATCTGGATGACCGAAGACGTGGATCGGGCCGACCGGTTCGACCTCGGGACGCGGGAAAAGCGCGACGCCCTTTCCCTACGTCATGTCGGAAGGGACTGGGCTCTCGAACTCGGGGGCTGTTCCTCGCAAAGCACGTTTCGCGGGGCATATGCCCTTCACCCCGATATCGTCGCCGCTCTTGGCTCCAGCCCGGGAATATCCTTCGACAATCCCGCATTCCGTCGCTGGTATCGCCTCCATGCCCATGGAAACGATCTGAGCGTCTCTCTTTTTCTGAACGATTCGGACATCGAGCACGATCTTCGAACGACGGGCATTCGCATGGCCCTGGAAGTGCCCCTTCATCGGCATGCGCGGGAATTCTCGGCACAGGTGGCTCTCTCCGGGGACCACGAGTGGCGCCCCTATCTCCAGTGGTCGCAGGTGAAGGATCACGGGAACGGCGTCAGCATGAAAGACGGCCGGTTCGAGTTCGGCGAGACGGCCCATGCGATGCGCCTGACCGGCCGGGTTCTCGGCGTGGCGCACGAGGGACGCAAAAACTGGTTCGCCGAAGCCGGCCGGTACCGGCTGGACTCGATGATATATATCAAAAACAATCTAATCACGCTCGATCCGCTGTTCCTGTTTTCCACGAACGAAATCCAGACGCTGGATACTATTCCGGATGTCGCCTTCTGGGGCGGCCGGGTCGGGCACGCGTTTCATCTGTTCAGCCGCATATCCGCCGATGCGCAGTATGGCCTGATGCGGATACCGCTGCAGGTCGTCCATCGTCAGACGAAAATCTCGAACCTCAGAACCGATCGCGAAGAAAGCACAGAAATCCGCGATTCCCGATACGACCTCCATCGGTTGGAACTCAACCTTCGCAGGCCTGACAGGCGGGGTGCCTGGAAGACGAAGCTCAGGCTGCTCGTTCCTGCCGAGCGGAAGAAACCCGAAAAAGAGGAAGCTGCCGGCGCGGCTCCCCCGGGCCCTTCCGCACCACCGGCGGCGGAACCCGAAAAGCATATTCGTGGCGGTTGGCAGTTCACGCTCGAACGTGAGTTTTTCCTGTAATTCGCTGTTTTGACAACCTGCAACCATTGCAGTATAATTGTCTTGTGCCTGTCATCAAGCGCTTTGCGAATTGTACGTTGCGATTGAATCTACGGGATCATCATCCGCCCCATTTTCACCTGCTCTTGCGGGATGGAAGAATGGCATCCGTCGATCTCGGGTCGTTTGAAATCATTGGGGATGTCGAGCGCAGAGAAGTTCTGGAAGCGATGAACTGGGCATAGGAAAACCGAGAAGCTCTTCTGAAGGCGTTCGAGGAGTTGAAAACATGAAACAGGATCATTTCAGGTTGTCGGGTGTCGAGGTTGAGGGTGGGTTTCGACTCCTCCTCACGTTTTGTGATGGTGCAGCGTTCGTCGTCGATCTTCGAGACTGGATCGATTCCACACCCGCTCTTGTGGCTTTGAAAAATGCCGCAATGTTTGCACGTGCCGAAGTCGGAGAGCACGGATGGTGCGTTACGTGGGATGAAGACGAAACGATCGCTCTCGCCGGTGATAACCTGCGCAACCTGGGAGTCGAACAAGCAGGCGGCATCGGCCACGAGCGCATCTGGGAATGGATGCACCGGCACGGACTCACCGTCGATGCTGCGAGCGCGGCGCTTGGGCTCAGTCCACGCATGATCGCATATTATCGGAGCGGCCAGAAGCCGATTCCGCTCCATGTCTGGCTTGCCTGTCTCGGCTGGGAATCCCTCCGAAAGTCGCATCGTAAGGCTGCATAATCGATTCGGGCCTTTTTCACGAGAGAGCACTCGCGTATCTGAAGCGAGTGCTCTCTCCGTCGTTTTGTCGTGTTTCATGAGAAACAAGGCGAGGGCTCACGAAACTGGAGAGGCTTGCCGATAACATAGCGGGGTTCTCTCTATTTTCGGCCAAAACCTGATCAGGTGCTGACATGAAACGAATGAAAAGCAAACTCACTGGAGGCGCGGTTCTGATCGCGTTGCTGGGGCTCCTCTCGGCAGGCGTGACGGCGCACGCGGCGACCTCGCCCATCGCCCCTTCGATCCGCTCGGTTGCGCAAACGCAGGCTGTGGCGGCGAAAAAGGGCGGCGAGGCATGCCTGAGCATGCTGCTGAACCGGGATCTGTCCGTTCAGATCCAGGGCATGCGCGCGAATGGCTTCGAAGGCGTCAAGGGCAACATCAGCCGCATCGTGGGTGGCCGAAACTACACCGCGGCTGATCTAGACTACGCCGAGGTTCCCTTCTATACCGTCAACGGTCTCGGTCTCACTGCGCTGCTTCACGACGGCGGCGAGTGGCCCGGCACCGGCGGCGACACCTCGAAAGACGACGGCCGCGCCAGCTTCGGCACCGAGTGGGCGGGCGAATTCTACGATCTCGACAAAAACGGCCACTATCCCAAGGCCGTGCTTCGCTATATCGGCAGTCACTGCTACATCTTCGTGCCACCGATGTTCTTCCCGACCCTGCCGCGGGGCATCTCCTCGACCGAGGACACGACCCCGGCTCCCGATTCCGGATGGGGCCTGTACTGGCCCGATACCGCCGGCTGGGGAAGCGACAAACTGTACTTCGCCCCCGCGACCGGCGCCAAGACGCTCGATCCGCGCTTCGTCTTCGGCATGGACAAGAACTCGGCACGCGCCAGCCTCAAGGCGTTCGCCGACGAGTTCGACAGCGTCATCTATCCGAAGATGCGCGAGTTTTTCGGCAGCGAGCCGGATGTCGACCAGGATTCCAAGATTTTCATTCTTCTCGACGATATCCGCGACGGTGTCGGCTCATTCCGCGGCTATTTCTGGGCGGTCAACGAGTTCCCGCGGACGCAGATTCCCTACAGCAACGAGAAGGAACTGCTTCACATCGATCTGTTCCCGACCTTCCTGACCGAGTCGAAGCAGGCATACCGCACCACGGCCCACGAGTTCACCCACATGATCCATTTCAACGAGGGCACCCAGATCGTCGACGGCACTCTCCAGGAAGAGGAACGGTGGGTCGAGGAAGGCTTCACGCAGTATGCCCAGTATGTGTACGACAAGTCTCAGACCACGAACGTCGACGAGTTCATCAAGGAACCCGATACGATTCTCGTCGAGCCGCGCACGAGCGTCTGGCTCGGGGCGAGCCCGTTCAAAAACTACGGTGCGAGCTTCCTCTTCATGTATTATCTCGCCGAAAAATATGGTGGGTCGAATGTATCGACCTTCATGAAAAACCTCGTCCGCGACAAGACGACGGGAGTCGACTCGATCAACAAGGCCCTGCTCGGCTTCAACACGACGATGGAAAGCGTGTTCGCCGATTTCGCCATCGCCAACATCCTCGACAAGACCCGCAAGAACGACATGAGCAGTCTCAACGACGGCAAGTGGGGCTACAACGCCGACAACGACTACGACACGACCAACAACATCGGCGTGAACCAGAGCCTGCCCGTGAAATTCTCGGAACGGGTCATCCTGAGCCCGTCGGGCGCCGTTCGCTCGGCGAACGTCAATCCGTGGGCCTCGGACTACATCGAGATCTCCGGCAGTTCGGGAAACCTGAACCTGGGCTTCGACGGCGATGACACGCTTCTGTTCAAGGCCGCCGTCATCAAGCGCGGCGAGGACATCGATCCGTCGGTCGAGTTCATCTATCTCAACGAGAAGCAGGCCGGAAACCTCATCGTGCAGAATTACGGCTCCGGCAACGCCTACGAGAATCTCGTGCTGCTGCCCATGATCACGACGAAGGGAAACTACGAGAAGGCGAACTACGTCTACTCGACCACGTTCGCCGACCTGAAGGTCGCGGTCTTCCCGAACCCGGTCTACGAGAACAACCTGCACATCGTCGTGCGGACGAACGACAAGTTCGCTTCGACCCCCCGGCTCCAGATGACCTTCAACTCCCAGCAGGGATACCTGACGATGACCCCGATCAACGACAGCACATATATCACGAACTATGCGTTGAAGGAATCCGGGGAAGGTGTCGTCGAGGCTTACGGAACGAACAGCAACGGCACGATTCTCACCAATAACCTGAAATTCAGCGCGGTCTATTATCCGCCGAAGAGCCAGGGCTCGCTGTCCGCCTCCTACGGGCGCGTCACGTTCCCGGCCGGATCGATCAGAAAGGGCGGATACGTGGTGCTCGCGGCTTCGACCGAACAGCATTCGTATGCCGGCCTGCGGCGCATCACGCCGATGCTAGACGTGGCGCTGCCCGGTGATACGACCGACGCGCCCGTCAGCGTGGCCCTGCCCCTGAGCGGCCCCTGGACGGCGAGCCTGCCGGTCGGGCTGTTCGCCGCCTCCGACAACGGCCCGCAGTGGCTGGGCCGCGCCGACAAGGTCGGGAACGAGATCCTCGGCTCCATGAACCGATCCGCGACCGTGTTCGCCGCTATCGACCAGACCGCGCCCGTCATCGGCGGTGAAGCCGAAACGGACAAAAACGGCATGGTCTCGATCGGCGTCACGGAAAACGGCTCCGGGGTCGATGCCGGAAGCATCGTCGTGAAGATCGGAAACGAGCGTGTTCCCGTCCGCTGGGATGCCGCTTCCCGGAAAATCGTCGCGAATCTCGCCGGGCGGCTCGACGGCCGGTATGATCTCGATGTCGAGGTTGCCGACAGACTCGGAAATAAAGTGCATTCGAATATAACTGCAAATATGGCCGGAACGTTCGGTCTCTCGCAGGCGATCGTGTATCCGAACCCGGCCCGCGCATTCGCCAACCTGCGCATGACCTTCCGGGGCGGCGCCGCCGTGGGGGCGCAGATCGAGGCGCGCATCTACGACATCGCCGGCGAGGATGTCTGGGAAACCAGGATGGCGCATGTAGGCGGCGGAATCTACCAGGCCCGCTGGGATCTGAAGAGCCGGCACGGCCATGCCGTCGCGAACGGCGCCTACATCGTCGAGTTCGAGGCGACGGCGAATGGCGAATCCTGGACGGAACGCCGCAAGATGGCCGTGCTGCGGTGAGCGAGGACTGACACATGACGATGCCGGTAAACGGGGGACAGGTGATGAACAAAGGCAAACTGGCGATTCTCCTGCTGGTGCTGCTGACGTTCCCGATGATCCAGAACTGCGGCGGCAGCAACGGCGGCGGGACCTCCGATGCCGTCGTGGCGCAGCAGCTGATCAACGACGGGTGGGCCAACCTGGAGACGGGCGCCTACAAGACGGCCGAGTCCAGCTTCATGCAAGCGCTCGCCGAGCCGCTGACGGATACCCAACGGATCGACGCCAACAACGGCCTCGGCTGGGCGATTTCGAAGAACGGCAAGATCCTCGAGTCGATTCCCTACTTCGAGATCGCTGCCGGAAGCAGCATGGAGGCCAAAGTGGGCCTCGCCGCGGCACTGATCTTCAGACATCAGACCACCGACGATTACCTGCGTGCCGCCGAGTTGCTGGGCAACATGCCCCCCGACAAATTCGTCGGCCAGCATAACGGGCTCGCGCTGAGCACGTCGAAGGTGTATGCCCTGACGGCCCTGGCATACGCGTTCGCGGGTGACAAGGACCAGGCGAAAGCGAACATGAACAAGGCCGCCGCCCTCGACTCGATGATGGTCGGCACGACCGTCGACCGCATCGACGAGGCGTTCAGGCTTCTCGGATGGTCCGACTGACGCCTATTCCGGATGTTTCTGTAGGGGCGGGGTT
>JAKJFL010000230.1:0-5714 GCA_022704935.1 Candidatus Rifleibacteriota bacterium | reverse complement strand
AGTATCTCTCGTTCTTCCCGAAAGGCGCACGGGCCGTCGAGATCCGGCAGCGTCTGCCGCAGGTCTACGAGGCCGCCGGCGACGGGAAGAACGCCCTGCGGTTCTATGAGAAGCTGATCGAAGACTCATCCCTTCCCGCGAATGTGCGGGTCGATGCGTCGATCCGCAAGGCGGCCCTCCTGGAAAAGGACGAGAAAAAGGAAGAGGCGGTCAAGACGCTCGAGGCCGCGCTCGCCTTCGAGTCGCCCCGGCGCGGCGAGATCTGTCTGCGACTCGAGAAGCTGACCGACAATTTCGATTACGTGAAAAACGCTCTCGAGTCGGCGGGCGAGGAAAAATTCCGGTTCGCGGCGCTCAAACGGCTCGTCGAGAAGGCGCGCAAGGACAAGGACGAAGCGGCCGTCCGCAAACTGCTCGACGGATACGGCGACATCTGGACGATGCCGGAGGCCCAGTTGTGGATCGAGAAAAAGCGCGACGAGCTTTCGAAACTCGGCGCCATCGAAGAGATCGAGCGGCAGATCGAGCTGTTCCCCGAAGAGCCCGAAACACCGGCCCGTCTGTTCAGGCTTGCCGGGCTGGTCGAGGGCCGCGAGGACGCGAAATACCGCGCCCAGGACCTGTTCTACGAGATCACGCTCGTCTATCCCGGCTCCGAATTCTTCCGGGAGAGCAAGATCCGGGCGGAGAACACCCGGGCCGTGAAAGCCGTCACCGAGCTCGGCGACATGCTCCGGAAAGGCGTGAAAGGAACCGACGGCGAGGAAATCCTGCTCGAGCGCGCACGCATCTACGTTGATGCGCTGAAGGACCCGTCGAAGGCCCGCGAGGATTACGAGGCCATGCTGAAGCTGTATCCCGATTCGCCCAGGCGCGACGAGGCCTGGCTGGGATTGGGCGAGATCGCCCTGGCGCAGGACCGCGACGCCTCCGCCGCTCTCCGGCTCTGGGAGGCCGGTCTTGCGGCCTGCACGGATCCCGCCTCCAGGCATGAGCTGACCCGGAAAATCAACGGCCTGGGAAAATTCCGCGAGAGGGTGTTGTACTCCGAGAAACGGGCCGATCACGATGCTGCCGAACAGCAGATCTGGCGCATCTGGCGCCTCGAGAAGGATCCGGATTATGCCCTCAGCCTTCTTCAGGAAGCGCTGTCCCGCATCGAGAACAGACCGCATGCCGCGAGATTGCGATACCTGGCCGGCCGCCTGCTCGAGGAGGCGGGAAACGACGTCGGCGCGCTCGATATGTATACGAAGGCCTGGGAAAGTCTGTATCACCCAGGCTGCCGAAAAGATATTGTATTATATAGAATGGCCCGGATCCAGGTGCGACGCCGGCAGACGGCCGAAGCCTACCGCCTCTACTCGGCCCTCGTGAACCGGTATCCCCGGAGCCGTCTCAGCCGGTCCGGGTACTACTGGCTCTACAAACAGGATTACGCGGCCGGACGGCTTGCTCAGGCGCACGAGAGGCTGACGGGGCTTCTCGCCTTCCGCCAGCTTGCCCCGAGCCATCGGACGGCCATCCAGGCACTCGAGAAGAATGTGGCGGCCCAGCTCGACATCGCACAGATGGAGCGGCTTCGCGGGCTTTCCAGACAGGGCGGATCTGAGTTCCCGTATTATATCGGGAAGGTGCTCGAGAACGATCTGCGCGATATCGACCGGGCGATCGCGCAGTATGAGAAGTATCTGAAGACCCATCCGAACCTGTCGCGGTCCCGCGACCTCATGCTGAAGATCGCTTCCCTGTATGAACGCAAGGGAAACGCCGTGAAGGCGGTCAGCGTGCTCGATGATTATCTCAAGACCGTCGAGCCGGATTCGCGCAATCTCGATTTGTTGATACGCATCGGCGGGCTCGTCGAGGACAAGCTCGCGAACCAGGAACTGGCGCGAGTGTTCTGGGAATCGGTGAAGGACGACTACCGCGGAATTGCCGACGTGCGTGCGTTCGCCGTTTCCAAACTCAAGCGGCTCGTCGAAAAGAAAATGGCGGTGGCGAAGAAGCCTGCCCGCAAGGCGGTGAAGCGCGTATACACCGATGACGACAAGGAAATTCTCGAGATTCTGAAGGATATCAAGGAACGGGTCGTCGACGATCTTGGCGATTACCCCCGGGCCGAGCGCGAGATGGTCGAGCTGTGGGACGAGAGCGTCGACTCGCCTGCGACCCTCGATATCATGAAGGAGTTGGTCGCGCTCTGCGAGAACCAGCTCATGGACCCGGAAAAGGCCGGCGAATACTACGAGCGCTGGCTGTCCGAGAGCAAGGGCGACCCGCTCTACGGTGAGTATGTCATGAAGTTGTACGACCTGTACATGGAGAAGCTTCGCGACGGTCAGAAGGCGCTTCGCCTGCTCGAGGCGTTCACCCGCGAGATGCCGAACTCGCCGTATGTCGACGAGGCCAACCTCAAGCTCGGCCTGGCGAACGAACAGCTCGTCATGAACTGGGACGAGGCGCGGCGCATCTACCAGCGCATCATCGACACGAAGAAGAACGATCCGATCGTGCACGAAGCGTATTACCGCATGGGCAGCGTCCTGAGGGATGGCTTCGCCGGTTACGACGAAGCGATAAAATACTGGGAGGAATTGAATTCGCAGTATTACAACAACCAGTTCGCCGCCGACGCCCAGTTCGCGATCGCCTACACGTACGAAGTCTACCAGCGCGACTACACGAAGGCCCGCGCTGCCTACGAGAAGATTCTCAATCTGTATCCGAACTCGCCGCTGCAGAACCAGGTGCGTGACGCCCTTCTGCGGATCAGCGGCAAATGATGATGTCATGAGGTGTCCGGTATGCTGAAGATGAGTGAACTCCTGGATCTGGTCGAGCGGTACGAACGGTTTCTCACGTGGTTCGCCGTTTCCGTCCTTCGCACTCTCGGAGAGGGGCGGCCCGAGGTCGAGCGCAAGCTCCTCGGCGTGATCAAGGGGACCGTGATGCCGGTACCGTTCAGCCTGCTCAGTCGGCACCTCGAGCGGATGAACGACCCGGAAATGGCTCGTGTCAAGACATTCGAAGCACTGATGGAGCGACATCGCCTGCTGACCGACGTCGCCGAGTTCATCGGCAACGAGGTCGGGAAGGAGTTCGCGAACAAGCCATTGCTCGAGTTCATGGCGCGGGGCGACGATACCGAGCGTGCCTTCGCAATGGCGGCCCTTGCGACGTTTGGCCACGCGAAGGCCGGCGAACAGCTTCAGGAGACGTTCTCGAAACTGCCCCGGCTGCTACGGTGGGGGGTGCTCGTCATTCTCGAGCAGGGCGGCGACCGTCGCTGGATGCCGCTGTTCCTGTCGGCGCTCGACGATCCCGAGGGCGACGTCGTCTGTATCGCCGTGAGCGCTCTCGGGAAGAGCGGACTGCCAAACGCTTCGGGCAGGCTTCACAGGCTGCTGAAAAACAAGTCGGAGATCGTTGCCATCGCGGCCGTCCAGGCCGTGGCGTCCCTTCGGGATCCCGGCTCGGTCGAGCCGTTGCTCGAGCTGGCCAAAACGACGGACAACGACCGGGTGCGGGCGACGGCAGTTTCCGCGCTTGGAGGCTTCCCCGGGGCGGCGACGCAGAAGTTCCTGGGCGACATGCTGAGGCACGAAGACACCCGCACGCGCGCGAACGCGGCGGTGGCCCTGAAACGCCAGTTCCTCGCCGGTGGCCGCAAGGACGAGGCGATCATCGAACGGATCAAGGGGCTGCTGCAGGACGAGGACCACCGGGTCAAGGCCGATGCCGTCCAGACCCTCTGGGAACTCGGGTGCGTCGAGAGCATGGGCGAGATCGAACGGCTTCTCGAGAGCCCTGACGAGAAGCGCCGGGCGTCGGGTGCATACCTCGCTGGCAAACTGCGGCTTCTCCAGTTCAAGGACAATCTCGTGAGCCTGACCGACGATTCCTCGTGGAACGTCCGCAAAACCGCCGCCATCGCCCTGCTTGGGCTCGGTGCAACGGGGTGCGAGATTCTACGGTATCTCCTGGTCCACGGCTCGCCGGAACAGCAGATCTGCGCGGCCTACGTGATCGGCCTGACGGACGATCCCCAGGGGGTCGACACGCTTCTCGCCGTCAGTACTTCCGAAACCGAGCTCGGCGAGATGGCGACCGACCTGCTGATGCGACTTTCCAAACCTGTCGATATGTGATATCGTTGGCCGCGCCGAGACCGGCTCGAACCGGTTTCGGCGCGGTGTATTTTTTTAGCGGAGGATCAGATGAGTCACTCTGGTGAAGCTGTCGTTCAGTCGGCGGAACAGCACAAACCCTATATTCCCGCGGAAACGGTCATTCCCGAGTTTTCCCTTCTGCCGGTGCTGGTGGGGGCGCTGCTCGGCATCGTGTTCGGTGCATCGTCCGTTTACCTGGTGCTCAAGGTGGGCATGACGATCAGCGCCTCGATCCCCGTCGCGGTCATCTCGATCACCTTGTTCCGGCTGTTCGCGAAGATGTTCAAGATCAGGCCCGCCACGATCCTGGAAAACAACATCGTCCAGACGACGGGGTCGGCCGGCGAGTCGATCGCGTTCGGCGTCGGTGTGACGATGCCTGCCCTCATGATCCTCGGCTACGACATGGAAGTGACGCGCGTCATGACCGTCTCCTGCCTCGGCGGCCTGCTCGGCATCCTGATGATGATCCCGCTTCGACGCGGCCTCATCGTCGCCCAGCACGGCAAGCTGACGTATCCCGAGGGAACGGCCTGCGCCGAGGTGCTCATCGTCGGCGAGCAGGGCGGTACCAACGCGAAAACAGTTTTCACCGGCTTCGGCATCGGGTTCCTTTACAAGTTACTGATGGCCGGCCTCAAATTGTGGAAAGATATTCCTTCGTATATCATGCGCTGGTACAAGGGCGTCGAGGTCGCGGGTGAGTTTTCCCCTGAACTGATGGGCGTCGGCTACATCATCGGGCCGGCGACCGGCTGCATCATGCTCGCCGGCGGCATTCTGGCCACGCTCGTTTTGACGCCGTTGATCAAGATGTTCGGCGAGCGGCTCAACGACCCGATCTTTCCCGGCACCCTGCCGATCTCGGCGATGACCACCTCCGACATCCGCAGCGCCTACGTGCTGTATATCGGCGCCGGCGCGGTGGCGACGGGCGGCATCATCAGCATGATCTCCTCGCTTCCCCTCATCTTCAGCGCCTTCAAGGCGGGCGTGACGGACATCTTCTCCGGCTCGAAAAACGGCTCTGGCGCCGAAGCCAGGAAGCGGACCGACCGCGACATGCCGATGAGCGCCGTCGTGATCGGCTCGCTCGGCCTCGTCGTGGCGATCTGGGCTTCGCCGTCCCTCCAGGTGAATCTCCTCGGGGCGCTTCTCATCATCATGTTCGGCTTCCTGTTCGTGACCGTCAGTTCGCGGCTCGTCGGCGAGATAGGCTCCTCGTCGAACCCGATCTCCGGAATGACCGTCTCGACGCTGCTGCTCACCTGTCTCATCTTCCTCGCCATGGGCTGGACGGGCGCGGGCTACCGGCTCACGGCCCTCTCGATAGCCGCAGTGGTTTGCATCGCGGCCTCGAACGGCGGCACGACCTCTCAGGACCTGAAGACCGGCTGGCTCGTCGGGGCGACGCCTTACTACCAGCAGATCGCCATCCTCGTCGGGGCGCTCTCCTCGGCCGTCGTGATCGGCGTCATCCTGCTCGCGCTCGACTCGGCCTCGACGGTCTACGCGAAGCCGCCGGTGCCCTTCAAACATCGC
>JAKJFL010000229.1:0-5723 GCA_022704935.1 Candidatus Rifleibacteriota bacterium | reverse complement strand
CGGCCGGGCCGCCGCGCCGCCCGCGATCGGGTGCATCATCGGCGTCTCGACCTCCAGGTAGCTGCGGGCGTTCATGAACTCGCGGATGCTCTGCACGATGCGACTCCGCTTGATGAACGTGTCGCGCACCTCGGGATTCGCGATCAGATCGACGTATCGCTGGCGGTACCGCTGTTCGACGTCGGTCAGGCCGTGGAACTTCTCGGGCGGCGGGTTCACCGACTTCGACAGCACGGTGATCGCCGTCACGCGCAGGGTGACTTCGCCGGTGCGGGTGCGGAACATCATACCCTCGATGCCGATGATGTCACCGGCATACAGTCGCTTGAGAAGCGCAAACTCCTGCTCGCTCAGCACGTCTTTCCGGAAGTAGAGCTGGAGGCGCCCCTTCATGTCGGCGAGGTGACCGAAAGCGGTTTTTCCCTGCTCGCGCTTGGCGACCAGGCGGCCGGCGACCTTGACCGGGCCCCACTCGAAATGCTCGGCCGGGCCGTTGGCCTTCTCGGCAGCGTCGAACGCGGCTTTCGCCGTTTCGGTATCGTGCGTCCGGTCGTAGCGGTGGCCGAACGGCTCGATGCCCTCGCTCCGGAGGTTGTTGATGACGTCGAGTCTCTGCTGCTGAACGATATTCAGGTCGAGATTACTGCTGGAGGGTGCGTCCATGTTCGTGCTTCCTTCGTGATGCCGTCCGCGTTCCGCGGGAAAATATCGATCGAATGAAACGGGGGCGAAGCGGCCGATGCCGTCGCCCCCGAACTGCTCTGCGTTCCGTGCTCAGATCTTGCGAACGTTCACGGCCTGGGGGCCCTTGGGGCCTTCCTCGACTTCGAACTCGACCGTCTGGCCTTCTTCCAGCGAGCGATAGCCGTCGCCGGTGATCTGCTTGTAGTGGACGAAAATGTCCTTGCCGCCGCCATTGTTCTCGATGAAACCGAAGCCCTTGGCGTTGTTGAACCATTTTACGCGACTCTGCATGACTCTACTCCTTCAGTACTGTGTTCCTGGGGCTGGAATGACTATGCCACGTCTCGGATGGTGTCCGGGGAAGGCGCGAGCAGAATATCATACGCATCCCGCAATTGCAAGTAGGGGCATTTCGTCAGGGCAGCGCATGAATTTCTTCCCGTGCGCGGCAAGATCAACGTGAATCACAGAAAACACCCCGATCACAGAGGTTTCACAGAAATTCTTTCCTTCCTCCGTGGAATCGCTGTGACCTTCGTGAACGTTGTGATCAAGCGGTTGTGAAATGCTACTCCGCCCTATGGAACGTATCTACAGAGAGACCTCGGCTCCTTCCATGCAACCGAAGCAATCGATCTTCGCGCCGGCCCGGGCGATCTGCGCCCTGCACATCTCGACACATCTGTCCATGTCTTCGTCCGTGCGATCGGGGTCGTGATGAAACAACCCGAACTGTTTGACGCCGGCGTCAATCGCGATCTGCGTCGCCTCGGCGAACGTCGAATGGCCCCACCCGCGAGTGATCTTGATCTCCTCGTCGGTGTACTGTGCGTCGTGGACGAGCAGATCGGCGCCGCGGCAGAAACTCACGTATTCATCCCTTTTCAGGCCGCCTTCATGGGGAAACGCGGGCTCGTTGTCGGTCAGGAACACGAAACTCTTTCCGTTTCGCGTCAGTTTGAATCCGTACCCTCCGTTCGGATGGCTCAGCTCGATGGCCGAGAATTCGATCCCTCCGATGCTGCGGCCCTGAAGTCCGTTGTTCTCGAAGTGAAACGCGGCCTTCATCAGGCTGAAATCGACCGGAAAATACGGCGCCGTCATCTGGTGGCTCAGGTATTTCTTCAGGGAACTCTGCGCGCTCGGACCGCCATAGACATAAATATTATATTTCTTGAGATATGCAGGTGTGAAGAACGGGAAGCCGGTCAGGTGGTCCCAGTGCGAATGGGTCAGCAACAGGTAGATGTTCGAAAGTTCCCCTTCTTTCAGGAGCTGCTTGCCCAGTGGCCTGATGCCCGAGCCGGCATCGATGATCACGATGCCGCCGCCCAGCGGTCGCACCTCGACACAGGTGGTGTTCCCACCATACCTAAGTGTGTTAGGGCCCGGTGCCGGGATGGACCCTCTGCACCCCCAGAACCTGATCTTCACCTCTCAACCTCCGCCCCTGGCGTCTGCACAGGCTGTATTTTTCTCCCTGGCAGCGCATATTCAGCCGGACTCTTGGTATCTCTCTGCAAATGGTATCAGACTTTGTTTCACCGGGCAATTCTTTCGATCAAATCGCCAAGGCAAGCGCATGAGCATCCCCGTGAAATCGTTGGAACCAGATTATTGTCGGAAAAACACTGCAGCACGAGAGACGCGGATGCACAGACGAACAAACTGTTCTTACCGCCGGGCCTCTGTATCTCCGTGATTCTACGGGCGTGAAAGCTGATGCATTCACACTGCATAGCAGGAAATCGGTTTGACAAGAGTCGTCCACGGGCGGTATCTTTGCGCGCCACATCCTGAGCGGATCATGCGAACCCGATCGGGGAAGGAAGATGTTTTGAGCAGATCAGCTTCACCGGAAACCGCTTCAGGCGCTTCGACGCCCCCCTCCTCGACGCGGCGGCTGGCGTTCGAACTGCTCTGGGAGTTCAAGCGGCCGCTCCTGTTCGCCATCGTTTCCCTCGCGCTGGTCGATGCGTTCGACATCACGCCGCCCCTCCTGATCAAGGCGGCCATCGACGGCCTCGAAAAAGGCGCAGACGCCTCGCTCATCTGGAAGCTGGGCGGGCTGTATGCCCTCGTAACCATTGGCCAGGCCCTCGGCAGATACATCTGGCGACAGTATTTCATCGGAACCAGTCACGCCGTCGCATTCGAACTGCGAACGCGCCTGTACACACATCTTCAGACCCTCTCGCTCAGCTACTTCACGCGCACGAAGACCGGCGAACTGATGTCGCGCCTGACGAACGACATCGACGAGGTGCGCCAGATGTTCGGCATCGGTCTGCTCCTCATCATGGACACCCTGTTCTACTTCCTCTGGATCCCCGCGATCATGCTCTGGCTATCCCCTTCGCTTTCGCTGTACGTTCTCGCCCCCGCCCCACTCATCCCGTTCTTCGTCGTTCTCGTCGGCCGGCGAATCCACGCGCGTTCCACCCAGGTACAGAAGCGGCTGGCCGACCTTTCTTCCCACGCGCAGGAAGCGGTCGCCGGAATCCGCGTCATCAAAGGATTCAGGCGCGAGAATGCGCAGGAGGCCCTGTTCGCTGGCATCAGTCGCGGTCTGCTCGACGACCAGTTGAAGCTGGCCCGCCTCGAAGCCGTCTTCCACCCTGCCCTCGAGCTGGCAATGGGCCTCGGCATCTTCCTGCTGATCTGGGCCGGCGGCCGCCAGGTGCTCGACGGCACGATCACGCTCGGCTCGTTCGTCGCGTTCCAGGCGTACATTCTCAAGCTGGTCTGGCCAATGACGGCGCTCGGCATGGCGATCAACATCGCCCAGCGCGGCATGGCCTCCCTCGCCCGCAGTCGCGAGATCCTCGACGAACGACCGGAGATCGCCGGCTCGACAGAATCCGGAAGCGAGATTCCTTCCGGGGCAATCGAGATCCGGAATCTCACCTTCACCTTTCCGGGCTGTGCCGAACCGGTACTCCGCAATATCGACCTGAAGATCGCCCCCGGAGAAACGCTTGGAATCGTCGGCCCTGTCGGAAGCGGAAAGACAACGTTTCTCAACCTCGTCATGCGCCTTCTCGACACCCCGCCCGGCACCGTCTTCATCGGCGGGAAGGACGTTCGCGAGATTCCCCTGCCCGCATTGCGAGGTACATTCGGCGTCGTTCCGCAGGATGCGTTCCTCTTTTCCGAATCGGTGCTGGAAAATATTGCATTTGGTATGAAAAACAAAAACGATCTTTCGCGCGCCCGCGACTGCGCCCGGATCGCCCGCATCCTTCCCGAGATCGAGACGCTTCCGAAAGGATTCGAAACCCTCCTTGGCGAACGCGGCGTCAATCTTTCCGGAGGGCAGAAGCAGCGACTGACCCTGGTCCGGGCGCTCGCCGCCGATTCGCCCGTGCTGGTCCTCGACGACACGACCAGCGCCGTCGACGCCGACACCGAGGAACAGATCAGGCGCGAGCTCAAAACCGCCCGCGCCGACCGCACGACCCTGATCGTGTCGCACCGCCTCGCCTCCGTTCAGGATGCCGATCTCATCATCCATCTCGACCGCGGCCGCATCATCGAGCGCGGCACCCACGCCGAACTCCTCGCCGCCAACGGCGGGTATGCCCACCTTTGGCACAGGCAGCAGCTCATCGATCAATACGACCACCTGCCCCAACCGGCGGGCGAAGCGCGAAGGGTGAACCGTGATAGGTGAAATTCATACCGCGTTGCGTAGGGGCCCTTCGCGAAGGGCCCTTGCCAAAGGCATACGGAAAAAACACCTCGCTCGATGTATCGCGGATTCATCTGCGTTCATCTGCGGATTCGTTCTTCTGGTTTGTGTCCAATGCGAGGCAACACATGCGTGATTCCTACGTCCAGGACGACGAACTGAGCGGCTCGGTTTATGATGGTCGGCTGATGCGCAGGCTACTGCCGTATGTACGGCCGCACATCGTTCCGACCGCAGCCGCGATCCTCCTCGTGTTTCTCGGGATGGGCATGTTTCTCGTGAATCCATGGGTGCTCGGGCGGGTCGTCGACCTCGGCATCAAATCCGGCGATGCCGCCGCCGTCACGCGGCTGGCGCTCGTCTACGGGGTGCTCGAACTGCTGATTTTCCTCGCCGCGTGCGGCCAGAACTATCTGCTGCAGTATGTCGGCCAGCACGTGATGCTCGAACTCCGCACCCGCCTGTTCGGCCATCTTCAGCGTCTGCCCATCCGTTTCTTCGACCGCAACCCCGTCGGCCGGCTGGTGACGCGCGTGACGAACGACGTCGCGGCGCTTGGCGAGCTGTTTTCCTCGGGGCTGGTCGTCGTTCTGGGTGATCTCGTCGTTCTCGTCGGCATCGCGATCGCCATGCTGCTGCTCGAGCCCGCGCTCGGCCTCGCAACGCTCGCGACCGTTCCCCTGCTGATCGCATCGGCCGTGTATTTTCAGTCCCGCATACGCACCGCGTACCGCCTCGTCCGGCAGCGAATCGCCCGTCTCAACGCGACTCTCGCGGAAAACATTTCGGGCATGAAGATCATCCAGATGTACCGTCGCGAACCGGAACGGGCAGCGGGTTTCGTCGTCCTCAACGCCAGCCACCGCGACGCCCAGCTCGACACCCTGTTTTATCACGCGGTCTTCACGCCCGTCGTCACGTTGATCAACGGCCTGACGATCGTCATCGTACTCCTGCTCGGCGGTTCGATGGTGCGGAACGGCCAGATCACCGTCGGCGTCCTGGTCAGTTTTCTGGCCTACGCCCAGTTCTTCTTCTTCCCGATCCGTAACATCAGCGAGAAGGTGACGCTGTTCCAGAGCGCCATGGCGGCGGCCGAGCGGGTCTTCGCCCTCATGGACGAACAAGAGGAACAGGCCATCATCGAAGGCTCGGCTCCGGACCGGTGGCGCGGCGAGATCGTGTTCGACCGTGTCACGTTCGGCTACGAATCGGGCAGGCCGGTGCTCCACGACGTCGGTTTCCGGGTCGCACCCGGCGAGTCGGTCGCCATCGTCGGCCACACTGGGGCCGGCAAGACCACGATCGCATCCCTTCTCCAGCGGTTCTACGAGATCGATTCCGGCTC
>JAKJFL010000228.1:0-5731 GCA_022704935.1 Candidatus Rifleibacteriota bacterium | reverse complement strand
GAAAATGGGTATACCGGACGTACAGGTTTTCGTGAGCCCGGAAGATCTCATCCCAGACTTTCGCCGTTCGATCGGTCAATCCCGGTGTTTGCGCGGCGCGGGCGGTGAGTCCGGCGATGTCGGTGGCGAGCGCGTCGCGGAAAGTCGTCATCTCCGCGCTTCCGAATGTCGGGAAGAACGGGGTCATGTCCCATTGCATACTGTGACTCATGGAAGCCTCCGATGGCGGAAAAAGTGTGTACATGATTTTTTACTACGCCGGAGTGCGTTAATTCAAGAAAAGATTCACAAACAACCGGCTTCGAATGGTGCTGTGATGTGCGACGCAGTGCTCGCGGTCAGGCTTTTTTCCGGAACCAGTGCCAGAAAAGAAGGCTTGAAGCGGCATACAGCACGAAGGTCGTGTACAGGCAGAATGGGTAGCCCCGTTGAATGATCAGTGCACCGGAAAACGACATCACGATTCCCCAGGAAAGGAACCACGAGATGCTTTCCGCCGCCGCCGCGCTTGCGCGGAGATGAGCGGGAACAAGCGCCATCATCAGCTGTTCCCGGATTGGGATGCCCATGTTCATGAATGCTCCGCGGAACAGGAAACACCCGGCACAGACCAGAAAATCGTGAGTGTGGGCCATGACGATCATGAACGGCAGCGATGCCAGCTGGGTGATCGTGACCCCGGCCGCGAGCCCCACTCGTCGCGTCAGGGTGGGTGAGAGGGCTCCCCCGATCGCCGTGGTCAGCTGGGACAGCGCGAAGACGGTGCCGATCTCCGATACCCCGCTTCCGACCCAGTCACGGAAATAAAGATTGAAATATGGAACGATCAGGCCGGCGCCTGCGCCTGTCAGGGCCGTCGTGATGACATAACGGAGGATGAGGGTGCGCGGGGACAGCGTGGTTTCCAGGGCTTCTGGCGTGGCGGCCTGTTGTGCCGCACGACGGCGGGCCGGCTCTTCGAGTCTGCGCGAGAATATCGCCGCAAGAACGGCGAACCCGGCGCCGACCTGGAGACACCTTCTCAGCCGTTCGGGCTCGGAAAGCGCCTCCATGAGGCCGAACCCGCCGGCAAGGGATGGCAGCCAGCCGGCGAGCAGCCCTGCGATGATGAACATCGTCAGCGTCAGGGTGAAGTTCATGCTGAAGAGATACGACCGCTGGCGCCGCCGGCTGTGCTCGTGAAGATACGGCTGGACCGAGACCATCTGGCCGCCCGAACCGATGCCCCACAGCGAGGCCGCGGTGACTAGAAGTCCGAACGATGTCGTCGAAGACGCGAGGATATACCCCGTGGCGAGAAGTATCAGGCTCAGTATATAACATGCCCTGCGCGACACGGTGTCGGCGAGACGTGCGAGCGGGACCGAAGCCAGCGCCGCGCTCAGCGCTTGAACGGCGAGAATCCTGCCGATCGCGTCTTCCGTGTAGCCGGTTGATTTCAGATACAGGTTGAACAACACGGTGAACATGCCGGTTCCGAGCGCGGCGAGACACTGCGCCGCCAGCATGTCGCGAATCGGCCGCGAGAAGGTTAGGGCGATGAGAACGTAGGTATTCATCTGTGCTCCGATGATGCGGAGATACAATACACCTCATTCTCGGGTTTTTCGACAGGCAGGCTCGAATTTGAAAGGAGGCCCGAGGTGGTGTTGCGGCGAAAATCTGGTATACTTCCGCCGCCTGAACGGCAGTGCAGCAGCTTGTATCTACTATGCGAAACGGGAGAGCGAATGATGAAGATCCTTCTTCTGGCAGGCGGTTCCGGAACGAGACTTTGGCCGCTTTCACGGACCCTGTTCCCCAAGCAGTTCCTGCGCATTCATCGTGGGGAATCGCTTTTGCGCGAAACTGCCGAGCGCTTTCTTCCCGTTGCTGGTTTCGATGACATGGTTGTCATGACGGGAAACGACTACAAGTTTTTTGTCAGTTCGCAACTGCCGGAATGCCCACATCTGATACTCGAACCCGCCATGCGGAACACCGCGCCGGCGATCGGGCTCGGCGTCAGGTTCTGCCTCGACAAGATGGGCTGCAGCCGCGACGACGTCGTGCTCGTCACGCCTTCCGATCATCTCATTCAGGAAGGGGACGAATTCAACAAAACCGTCAGGGCCGCCGAAGAGGCGGCAAAACAAGGATACATAGCCACATTCGGGGTCGTTCCGACGCGCCCCGAAACTGGCTACGGATACATACAGTGCGAGAAGCAGCCATTGCCGGGATCTGCCGGCCACAAGGCGATCCGCTTCGTCGAAAAGCCGGATGAAACGACGGCGAAAAAGTATATCGCCGATGGTGGATACTACTGGAATTCCGGCATGTTCGCCTTCAGCCTTGGAACCATGCTCGACGAACTTGCTGCCCTTGCGCCGGAAGTCGCCTCGAGGCTCAACGTCACCTACGACGATATTCTTCCCGCCTACGGCCAGATGCCAGATATTTCGATCGATTATGCCGTGATGGAGAAATCGAAGCGCGTCGTCACGATCCCGCTCCACGCAGAGTGGAACGACATCGGCTCCTGGGATTCCCTGTATGACGTGCACGAGAAGGACGCGGCAGGAAACGTCTGTGAGGGCGACGTCATCACGGTCGGGTCGAAAAACACGCTCGTCATGGGCGACAAGCGGCTCGTCGCAACGATCGGCCTCGAGGACTGCCTGGTCGTCGACACCGACGACGCCCTGCTCGTGGCCCGTCGTGGCGATTCGCAGCAGGTACGGCAGGTCGTCAAGCAGTTGCGCGATGCAGGCCGCAAGGAAGCCGTCGAACATACGACGGGATACCGCCCATGGGGTGAGTATGTCGTTCTTTCGGAAGGGGAACGCCATAAAATCAAGCGGATCACGGTCGTTCCCGGCCAGCGGCTCAGCCTGCAGATGCATTATCACAGGTCCGAGCACTGGGTCGTGGTGCGCGGAACCGCCCGCGTGACGATCGGCGACGAGGTGCGCTTCGTCCATGAGAACGAGTCCGCGTTCGTGCCCAAATCCACGAAACATCGCCTGGAGAATCCGGGAAAAATACCGCTCGAAATAATCGAGGTCCAGAACGGGGAATACCTCGAAGAGGACGACATCATCCGGTTCGAAGACATCTACGGTCGTTGACCGTTCTGACCTCTCCGGTGTGAAAGCCATCCCGTCGGGTCCGATCCGACGCGCCGGGATGGTTTTTCAGTCTTGGCAATCCATTCTTGGCCGGTGCTTGTGGCGAGCCAAGAAAAAAACCTCTCCGATCTGAGATCGAAGAGGTTGGTCAAATCGTGGATCAGCGGGCAGCGTCGCCGGCTGCTGCCGGAGCGTCTGAGCCCCCTTCGCGGCCTTCGCCCTGAGCGTCGCCTTTCTCATTGTTCGGAACGGCGAGCGCGTTCAGGAGGAGGGTGAACTCGCCGGAACTCTTTTCATTCGCGGTCTTGATGCGGAGGGTTCCGGTCGCGATGGGCTTGCCATCGGAAACCGAAACGCCCAGGGTGATGTGGCCGATCGGTGTCGCAAGCTCTTTCTCCTTCGCGTTGGGCTCCATGATGTCGGCCTCGAACTTCTCGGGTTCGGGGCTGATGATTTTGACAGGATACTTGTCGACACCGAACTCGAGTTTGGCCTTGAAGCTTGGCTTCGTTTCCTGGCCGGTCTGGAGATCCGTGAGCCGGATGATGGTCACGTGAAGCGTCGAAGGAATGTACTCCTCCAGCGACTTCAGGGCGAAGCCGATGCCCACGAGATAGGGCGTTTCCTTCTGCTTCACCGATGACATCTGCGTTTCGGCGATCGCGCCGAGCGTGCATCCGAGGATGAGACATACCGCGAGAAAACCGATGAGATGATTGCGCATACCTGCCTCCTTTATCAATCCTGTCTCAAATATACCGTTCCGACGCCGTAATGGCGTTCTTCCGAATGTAAAGAATCGTAACCGGCAAAGCCTGTCCCAGTCCGCAATCAGAGAAAATCGGCGACGAACGCCCCTGGCGAGAAAACATACTGGGCCATCCCTGGGCCGGCGAGGAGAAGGGTCAGCCTGATGAACAACGGGATCAGGACATACCGGTCGATTCCCGAGGCGAGCACCAGAATCAGCAGGAAAAGGCTGTAGGGGCGGATGGCATCGTAGATTTCGCGCGCTTTTTCCCCGCCGAGCCACATCACGACTTTCGAACCGTCGAGAGGCGGAACGGGCAGCAGATTGAACAGAAACAGGCCCATGTTCATCACGAAAATTCTGAATATCAATCGATATACATAATTGCCGGTGGGCGTCGTCATGAACTGGAGGGCCGAAGAACTCTCGCCCGAAAAGCGCATGAGCAGCCCGAAAACGATGCAGATCAGCAGGTTGCCGAGCGGTCCGGCGACGGAGACGATGCCGTATCCCTGGACCGGATCCCTGAATCTCGACGGATCCACGACGACCGGCTTGCCCCACCCGAAGGACAGGGGTGCCCCTGTAAGCGCGAGATACATGGGAAGCGCCGTTCCGATCGGATCGAGATGCTCGATGGGGTTGAGACTGACCCGGCCTTCCGATCGCGGCGTCGGGTCACCCAGCCTGTCGGCCGCGAAGGCATGGCAGAACTCGTGAAATCCGATGCCGATGATGAAGGCCGGCAGGTCGAGCGAAAGAACGCTGATGGGATCCGGGGTATAGGCCATCTCTGGAAGGCACCTCCTGAACGTTGAGCAAGTCTACCATGGTCTTTGGGTTCTGCTCTACCGGTCCTGACATTTGGAATGCCGGATTTCGCGCGGCCGGTTCTGCCGGATTATTTTGACGGCTTGACAGAGGGGGGGGAGTTCCCTCAATATGAGACACCTTTTTTGGAGGATCTCACATGCCTCTTCCGGATTTTCGCGCGTTTTACGAAGAACATCCCGTCGTCTTCGACGGCGCCATGGGCACGATGCTGTATGCCAAAGGCATCTACCTCAACCAGGTCTACGACGAGCTGAATCTCTCGAACCCCACCCTCGTTCAGCAGGTGCATCGCGAATACATCGACGCCGGGGCGATGGTCATCGAGACCAACACCTTCGGCGCGAACCGATTCAAGCTGACGCCGCACGGCCTTGCCGACAAGATCGAGGCCATGAACTTCCAGGGCGTCAAGATCGCGCGCCAGGTCGCCGGCGACAAGGTGTTCGTCGCGGGCTCCATCGGCCCGCTCGGCATCCGCCTCGAACCCTGGGGCAAGACCTCCGTGGAAGAGGCCGAAGAGGCGTTCTCCGAGCAAGCGAAAGGCCTGCTTGCCGGCGGTGTCGATCTGTTCATCCTCGAAACCTTTTACGATCTGAACGAGATCCACCAGGCGATCCGCGCCGTGCGCAAGCTCACCGACAAGCCGATCGTCGCCTCGATGACGATCAACGAGGATGGCAACGCCCTCTATGGAACCGCCCCCGACGTGTTCGCCCCCAAGCTCGAGGGCTGGGGCGCCGATATCATCGGCCTCAACTGCTCCGTCGGCCCCAAGGCGATGTTCGATGCGATCGAGCGCATCCACCAGATCTGCCACAAGCCCCTCATCGTCCAGCCGAATGCCGGCATGCCCCGCTCCGTCGACGGCCGCATGATCTACCTGTGCAACCCAGCTTACTTCGGCGAATACGCGAAACGGTTCATCCAGGTCGGCGTCCGTTTCATCGGCGGCTGCTGCGGAACGACCCCCGAGCACATCCGGTGGGTGCGCAATGCGGTCAAAGCCCTCGAGCCGCCCCAGCGCAAGATCGTCACA
>JAKJFL010000227.1:0-5759 GCA_022704935.1 Candidatus Rifleibacteriota bacterium | reverse complement strand
ACACTAGGTTCCCCCGCATCTGCGGGGATAGACCCCGCATCATCACTCTTCGAAGAATCCACGAAGGGGTTCCCCCGCATCTGCGGGGATAGACCCAGACATATTTAATATTCCCCTTTATATTTGGTGGTTCCCCCGCATCTGCGGGGATAGACCTCCGGAGGCAAAGTAGAAGGCTTCACATGCTGCGGTTCCCCCGCATCTGCGGGGATAGACCATCTTTTTCGCCGCTCCAGCTACCGGAGTAACGGGTTCCCCCGCATCTGCGGGGATAGACCCCGGATGGGCCTCGGGGCGTCCGGCTTCGAACTGGTTCCCCCGCATCTGCGGGGATAGACCCGACCTTGATCAGGCGGGCGGCATCGTAGATATGGTTCCCCCTAATCTGCGGTGATAGAGCTGACAGTCAAGCTAGTCAGATACTTAACGTTTCTTGTTGACAGACTCAATAAATCCGGTCGTAGCGGTTGTACCCGTGGGGGTAGTCGGCGGTGTCGGCCTTGAGGATGAGGACGGAGCGGGCGGGCACCTCGACGTCGACGGTTCCGGAAAAAACGGTGAACGTTCGTTTGGTGAGCTGATCGCGCAGGGGCGTGACGTCCTGGAACTTGCTCTCACGGAGCTGGATCAGTTCCTTGACGGTGCGGTTCGTCGGGTTGGCGAGCACGACGACGGTTTCGCGCACCGACGTCGTGCGGCGCAGGAAGGCGAACAGGTTCTCGGAATGGAGCCGCCGGAAATCGCCGTAGCGCAGGGCCGGCTCGGCGCGGCGCAGTTTCAGCAGGCGACGATGGAGGGCGAGCATCTCGTTGTCCGGTGAAACGAGGTCCCAGCGCATGGGGGCGCGCTGTTCGGGGTCTTCGCCGCCCGCCATGCCGAGCTCGCTGCCGTAATACAGGCAGACCGCGCCGGGCAGGGTGAACTGGAGGATGCGCGCCATCTTCTGCTGCCAGACCTGGGGCAGCAGGTTCGGCAGGCGGGGCGTGTCGTGGTTGTCGAGCACCAGCCAGCTTTTCAGGATGTGGTCCATGCCGGCGTCCTCGATCGAGGTTTCCCACATCTGGCTGCAGAGGGGCCCGGAAAGCCGGCCCTCGAGCATGGTCAACAGCAGCTTCCTGCCATGCATGTTCATGACGCCGTCGACGGCCGGGTGCCATTCTTCGGGATAGTTCCAGATCTCGCCGACGATCAGCGAGCCGGGTTTCGCCGTGTGCGCAGCCTGGGTCAGGTCGGTCAGGTAGCGGAAGCCGAGGTCGAACGCCACGTCGAGCCGCCAGCCGTCGATGCCCTCGTCGCGCAGATACGACTGGACCACCGAGTCCGGCGCTCCGTAGATGTATTTCTGGACGTCGGGATTCTCGAGGTTGAGCTCGGGAAGATTCTCGACGTCATACCAGCCGATATATCCGCGATCGTATTTATCCGTGAACTTGAAGAAGGGGCGCCACTTGCTGCGCGGGTTGCGACGAGCCTCCACGAACATGGGGCTGCGCCGGCCCATGTGGTTGAACACACCATCGAGCACGAGACGCATGCCGCGCCGGTGCAGATCGGACGCCAGGTCGGCCAGGTTGGCGCGGGTCCCGTAGACAGGGTCGATTGTGTGATAATCCCATGCGTCGTACTTGTGGTTCGTCAGCGAGGAGAAGACCGGATTGAGGTAGACGACGTCGACGCCCAGTTCCTGGATATACCCGACACTGCCGAGAAGGCTTTGAAGATCGCCGCCCCAGAAATCGACCTCGTGCGACCAGACGCCTTCCTTCTTCAGGTAGGAACCGGTTTTCGGCGTTTCCTGCCAGTCGCGGAGCCGGCGTGGCGCGGCATACAGTTTCTTCTTCCTCGCGAGGTCGGAAGAAGGGGAGAACCGGTCGACGATGACCTGGTAGACGACGGGGCCGTTGCGCCAGTCGGCGGCTCTGGCTGCCAGTTCCTGCTCACGGGCCTGGTCATACACGTTCATGGCCGACCACTTGGATGGCTCGGCGGCGGCGCGCATGCCGGTCGCGAACCAGATTCCGGCGATCAGAGCGACGAGAAGAAGCCTCATGAGATTGCCTCCCTATAAATGGTGCGGACCATTCATTCTAACCCCGTACATCGTGAGTTCTCCAGATATCAGCCATCGCCGAAACCAATTAGATTCTCTGTACACGAACGGCTTTGGACCTGCCGGTTTTCCGGCGGGTATGGTGGGAGACGGAAACGCCGGTCGGATGATGACTGCCGGGACCTTTCCGGGAAGACCCGATGGAAATCCGGCACTCTGAAGCATCCTGGGTCGCTTCACAGGCTGGTTCGCACGCTTGTACGGATGGCATGTGCTTTGCTGATATAATGTCTCATTCTCTTATCTCGATGGAGGGAACAATGACTGGAAGATGGCTTGAACGGATCGGTCTGGCGGTTATCTTGTTCGTCCTCACCGGATTTCCGCTGCTGGCGGGCACGGGCACCGGGCCGTCCTGTGCCGATCACGGGCCGACCGGGCGGGCTGTGCTGGTCGCGGCAGAAGGCGACCTGCTCACGGTTGGCAATATCCGTGGCCGTCTGCTCAACGCCCCCACGGTTCCCCGCGATGAGAGAGTCTTCGCCAGCGGGCAGGCTGTCATCGACCCCCGCCTGACGGACGAGATCTATTTCATCCTCAAGCCGTTTCCGCCCGAATGGCTGTTCGGGCACGGCTACATCGTCATGACCTTCAAACCGGGCGGCTTCATCGGCCCGCGCGGGGAGCAGGCCGAGGGGCTGGTCGTTTCCTTCGAGGCATACCGGTATCCCAACCAGACGATCGATTTCATCTGGAAGGGCACCCACAAGGTTTATCCGAACATCGCGGTCGTCTCGACCTGGGAAGACTATTCCATGCTCGAGTGCGGCGTCGATGGCCGCAAGCTTCAGGCCTACCATCTCCGCCTGACCCCCGAACAGAAGATCGCGTTCACCCGGACTGCCGTTCTTGAAGGAACCAGGGACCGGCCTGACGATTATTACAACACCCTCTCGAGCAGCTGCGTCACCCACCAGGTCGAGATGATCAACTCGGTGCTGCCCCCTTCACAGCGGCTTCAGCTGAAGCTTCTGGGGAGCCACGTGGTGAACCCGAAAGCCTCTTTCCCCACCATTCTTCCGAAGGCCTATATGAAGCTCGGCGTGTTCGACCCCTCGTCCGTCACCATAGATCGCAGTAACTATATTATCCCTCTCGGAAGACTCTGTTCGCCGGCGGGAAAATAACTCTGCCTATAGTATTCCGTTCAGCTCCTCCAACAACTGGTATAATGGTTCGTATGATGACACCGAAAGAAGTCGCAACCAGCAGGTCGTTTCCGCTCTTTTTTCTTCTCTGGCTGGGTGCCAGTCACGCCCTGACCATGTATGAGCATCAGCGCAGTCTCCTTGGCCAGATCCTGATCAGCCTGGTATTTCTCGCTCAGTTCCTGATTCTCTCCGCTCTCGTGAAGACCGGCCGGGACGCCGACTCTCCCCCGATTACCGGATCAGACGTGCGTGATCCGCGGGGCGAGACCATCTTTCTTCTCGCGGTCTATCTCCTTGCCATGGGCATCGAGCTCACCCTTTTTAAGCCCTGGTTCCTGATGAAACGCCGGTTCGAGCTGATTACCGCGTTCTGGGTTTTCTATGTTGCCGTGCCGGCAATCTTCTTTCGCCTTCGAGGTTACCGCCTTTCCGACCTGGGAATCACGAGGGCTGGGCTCGTCCGCTCGCTCGGCAATGCGGTTCTTGCCGCCCTGGTGGTCCTTCCGTTTCTCGTCTCGTCCAGCAGCTCATCGACGTATTTCCTCGGCGGAAAGCTCACGGCCGGCTCTTCGCCGGAACCGGCGCCGGGCTCGTGTATGGCTTCCTGATGGCTGGTTTCTTCGAGGAATTCTTCTTCCGGGCGCTCCTGCAGAGCCGCCTTGCGTGCCTTGCCAAGTCGGAAACAGACGGGATGCTGATATCCTCTGTCCTGTTCGGTCTGTATCATCTCCCGTCCAGGATCATCCAGACGAATGGCGACTGGGGCCACGCCTTCGCGCTCACGCTTTCCGCCCAGATGATTATCAGTCCTATTTACGGACTGCTCTGGGCCCGTTCCAGAAACCTGGCGCTTCCTGTGTTCGTCCATTCCTTCATGGACGGCATGTCGGGGTTTGCCAGCATCGGCAAAGCCGTCGGCATCATCCACGAGTGATCCCGGCCCGGTGTTCCGGGCCGGATGGATGCGTCAATACCTGAAAAACAGCTCCTGAAGAGCCTGCGGGTCGGTCGTGCGCGTCAGGCCGAGCATGAGCAGTATGCGGGCTTTCTGGGGGTTCAGGTCGTCGGCCACGACGAAGCCGTAAGCCGCGTCATCGATCTCGGCGCCGAGCGTGACCCGGCCGCCCCCGGTCCGGGCGGAACGGACGACGGCGATGCCGCCGCGGCGAGCCTTTCCGAGTGCTTCGAGAACTGCGGGCGAGGCGTTTCCGTTGCCCACGCCGGCGTTCACGACGCCGTCCGGCCTGGCCCGGATCACGGCCTCGACGAGTTCGGGGGTATTGTCGGCGTGGCCGTAAGTGATGAAAACGCGCGGCAGGGTCTCGCGGCCAGCCACGTTGAACGGCGTGGCGAGCGTGTGGCGGCGGGCGGGCAGGCGCTCGAACGCGACTTTCCCATAGTAGACAGTGCCGAGCGGCCCGGCATTCGGCGACTGGAACGTGTCGACGGCGGTCGTGCTGGTTTTCGTGACCTCGCGGGCCGAGTGGATGCGGTCGTTCAGGACGACGAGCACGCCTTTGCCGTGCGAGAGCGGCGACGCTGCGACGGAGACGGCGTTGAACAGGTTCATCGGCCCGTCGGCGCTCATCGAGGTCGAGGCGCGCATCGAGCCGGTGACGACGACCGGTTTGCGGCTCTTCACGGTCAGGTGCAGGAAATACGCAGTCTCCTCGAGCGTGTCGGTGCCGTGCGTGACGACGATACCGTCGACGTCGCGATCGGCGAGAAGCGCGTTGATGCGGTTGGCCAGCTTCAGCCAGATCGTCGTCGTCATCGCCTGGCTGTCGACCTGGGAGACCTGCTCGCCGCTCAGCCGCGCGAACGAGGCGATCTCGGGAACGGCGGTGACGAGCTTCTCGACGGGCAGGGCGCTTGGCTTGTATCCGGCTTCCCTGGCTGACTTTCCGGCGCCGGCAATGGTGCCGCCGGTGGCGAGAAGCACGATGTGCGGCAGATCAGCCGCAAACATCGGGGTCGAGAGGAAGAGGGCGAAGAGCGTGAGCAGGCAGTATCCGGCGACAATCCTGGTTCTTCGAATCATCGGTGTCCTTCCTTGTGGAAAAATTGTTCTCCATTTTACCCCATCGGTTTTCGGATGTATCCTGTATTCAGGGGACGTGATACCAGATTCTGTGATCGTTCAAGGATGGAGTTCCATATCACGTCTCTGGAACTCCAAAGCGATCGAACGGGAGGGGATCATGAAGGTTCTGCGCTTTTTCGGAAAGGCTGCCGCGGCCTTGGTCGTGTCTGTCGCGCTTATGCTCGTCGTTCCGGCGGTTCTGCATGCCCAGGACGAGGACGGGGCCGATGCCAAAAAGTGGTTCGGCCTGATCGCCGCCGGCCGGGCGGACGATGTTGCAGCCATGATAGACGACGGGTTCGACATCAATGCGACGATGCGCGACATGGGATGCGGCCTGCATTGCGCCGTCGAAACCGGGCATGATGCCGTGCTCGAACTGCTGACCTCGCGCGGGGCGGACCTGAACGTGCGG
>JAKJFL010000226.1:0-5764 GCA_022704935.1 Candidatus Rifleibacteriota bacterium | reverse complement strand
AATGGACGGGGCGTGGCTACGACCCGTTCGGCAAAAAGTAAGGAGCTGAATCATGATCGAACTGCTTGGCTTGTTTTCCTGTGGTCTCGTTCTCGGCCTCGGTGGCCTGGGAAGCTGTCTCGGCATAGTCGCCGCCGGTACCGCCGCGGCCGGCGCCTGGGCGAGCGAAGGCAAGGCCGGCAAGAGCCTGTCCTTCCAGTACATCATCATGGTTGCCGCCCCGATCAGTCAGACGCTGTATTCGATGATCGCCATGCTGACCATGATCAAGGTCGCGGCGAATCCCGCCAATTCCCTCCTCTGCCTCGGCGTCGCCGTGGGAACCGGCATGCTCGAGCTGTTCTCCGCCTGGTATCAGGGCGTCATCGGCGCGGCCGGGGTGCGGTGCATGGCCGAGAACGGCGGGAAGGGCTTCGGTCTCATCATCATCGCCCTCGGTATCATCGAGACCGTCGGCATCTTAGGCATGGTGTTCGGCCTGCAGATCCTCAACTCTCCGCTCGCCAAGGCGATCGTGGAAACAGGTGCCGCGGCTGCTGGCGCGCAGTAAGCCTTTTTTGCCGGCGAAGTGTCTTCAGCTTCGCCGGGCCTGAACATCGGGTTTTACGGCCAAATACCGGAAACCCGATGTTTTGTTTTTGGAACCCCTCCGGGAACGTCGCTTCTTCATGATTCCCGCAAGACAAAAGCCAGCTTCTCGTTCCCGTTCGTGCTGTGCCTGTCGAAGCACGAGAGGCTCTCGCGCTACGACAAACTCAGAGCGAATGGAGGGGATTCTGCAGGATCAACGAGAGCGTCTCGCCCGAACGGTTCAGGCCTGGTGTTTTCGGAAATGTCGAAGCCAGGCGAGGAATTTTTCGGTCTGGGAGCCGATCAGCTCGGTCAGGAGGATCGCCTCGCGATCCTGGTAGTTCTTGAGGGCGAACTCCGACAGCAGGTTGAGACAGCCAGGGTCGCTGAACAGTTCGAGCAGACGGTCGAAATGACGCCTGAACTCCTCGGCTTTTTTCTGTCGCTCTTCGGTCGAAAGGCTGGGACGCCGGAGTTTGAGCCGCTCGAGGAGTGACAACGGCTGGTTGAACAGCTGGGAGAGACAGGTGGGGCCTCGCGGCTGGCGGGCCCAGATATACAGGATGTCGAGCATCGCGGTAAACCGCACGTCGCGGTCGTGCGAGCTCAGTCGCGGGAGCAGTTCGCTGAGATCGCGCTTGCGGATGACGACGCGCTGGCTGTACTTCCCGAAGCCCTCGATGAAGCCGCCGACGACGTCGGACCAGAGCTTTGCCTGAACGATGCTCGGGATACCGAGCAGGTTGCCGACGGGCGCGAAGGCCGTCGCGAACGGCCATGCCAGGACCGTGCGGAAGAAATTCGCCCGGATGACCCGGCGGTCGAAGTTGCGTAGCCTGTTGTGGGTGCTGATGTAGATCCCGTTCGCCATGCAGAGGAAGAAAAACTTGGCGGCCTCGAACAGGAAGCCCGCCTTTTCGAGCGGCCAGTTATCGTCGAACGCTATTTTCACGAAGCCCAGGATCGGAACGCTGAAACCTGTCCAGAATAAAGACTGAGATATATTATCGAAGTTGACGTTCCGCAGACTCCAGTTCCGGATCAGGATGCCGGAACTGGCGAGCAGATCGACCAGCATGTTCCGGGTGCCGGTGATCAGGAACCAGATCACGGCGAACATCACGCCGGCCAGCTGGCCGAACTGGTAGTTCATGAACGAGAACGCGACGACGAACCCGATGGCGATGCGCCAGAGGCTCTTGAGACCGGGATTCAGATACGCCCAGAACTCGCCGGGCGGAACGAGGTCGAGCGCTTCCTCGTCTCCGACCATGTTCCGGAACGGTTTGCCGATCTTTCCCATGCAGACGACATCCGATGCGCTTCCGATCGGCGCTTCAGGGCTGTCATCCTTCTTCCCGCCGTGGATGACGAGGTCGGCGATCGGCCGGGGCACCTTGTAATGCGACTCGAGAAACTCGTGACGCACCGACTCGGGAATATCGTTGACCTTGATGAAGCCCATTCCCGGAATCGTCGTATCACGGCCGGTCGAATCGCTTCCGCAGACGGGAATCATCTGCCGACGGGAAGTGAGTTCCCTGGCCTTTTTGACCTGTTCCCGGACGCCGCCCGTGATGCCGTGCTGCTCGAGGAAGTTCACGATGTCGTCCTCGGTGCCGTTGTTGAGCAGGTAGATGAACTTGTTGAAAATGATGAGGTCGTTCGGGTTCCGTGCTGAGCTGTCGCGCAGGTTCAGGGTCTCGATGTGCGAGATGCGGGCGAAATGCTTGAGCATGTGCAGCATCGAGTCCTTGAGGCCGATCTCGAGGGGGTGGATCATGACGATCCGGCCGCCCTGGCTGATGAGCGTGTCGAGAATCGGCTCTTCTTCGGCGAATTCGCTGTCGTAGTCGACGACGTCCCGGCCCTCCATGTAGGCGGTTCTCAGACTTTCCGGAGTCATCGTCTCATACTGCTCACGCACGGACTCATACTGCGAAGAGATGTTTTTGAACTCCCACTCGCTGTAGATTCCACGTGCGAGGCGATCTTCGGCGGCCAGAACCTGCGCCTTCAGTTGAAGGACGCGACGCTGGAGTATGTCGCGGAATTTCTGGAACAGCAACTCGCCGATATGGACCCTGGAAATCTGGCCGCAGGCGACGATCCGGTCCAGTTCCTCGAGGGTGAGGGGCGGGAACCAGCAGGGGCTGTCGGGCTCCCAGCCCGAGTTCAGCCGGGGTCGCTGGAGCGTGTTGAATCGCTCGACGGCGGCGACCATCGTTTTGTGGCGGCTCGCCGCGTTCGTCCGGAGGCCGCTCAGAAACGGCGTGAAGATCATCCGGCGTTCGTCGAAGAAGGCGAAAAACTGCTTGCTGTCATCAGTCTCGGGCGGCACATACATGTAATGGCGACGGGCACCGCTCGGGCCGACGCTGAACTCGATGCCGATGTTGACCTTGATGCCGAGCAGGTTGCCGGCGGTGATCGCCTCGTGGATCATGCGCCTCTCGTCGAGGTTCGCATACACGATGGTGAGCCGCGAAATGCCCTTCACGAAAGCGTCGAGAAGCACCTGCGTCGGGGTTTTCCGGCCTTCCGACAGAAAGTCGTGGACGTGGTCGTCCCAGCCCATGTTCAGCTCTCGAAGCGGCTTTTCCTCTTCGGGGACCTCGACCAGATGGAGCTTGTTCAGGAACCGGCGGACGACAGTTTCCTGGCCGAACGAGACCAGGCCGAAGTCGGCCATGGCTTCCATCTGGCGCCGGCGGTTACTGCGCGATTTGACGACCTCTTTCATCAGGTCGATCTGGATGCGCGCCGTGTTCAGCGGCATGTTGATCGTCTTCGCGTGCAGAGACTGGTCGACCAGCATCGAGAGTGCCGCAAGGCGTTCCTCGGCGGAGTTCGGAGAAAGGTCGCGCGCGATCTTGATATAGGCGCCCGCGATGCTGAGACGCCGCTTGCCGAAGTCGCGGACGAAGCCGCCGGGGTGGGAAAGGTGCCTGACGTTCAGTCGGGTCGGGGGCTCGTCGAGCTTGTGGTTGACGGCATCGACCAGCGACTCGATCTCGCTGTTGAAGCTCAGCAAGTTGATCAGATGGGACATCAGACCGACAGCCGTGTCGTGAGAGGTTTGCAGCAGCCAGCGGAGCATGTTCCGATCCAGATCCTTTCCTTCGATGCCGGCGTCAGCCGGATGCGGTGCCCGTGCGGTTGCGCCTTTTGCGCATAACACAAAAAGGGAAAACCCGACCTTTCCCCGGCTTTCTTCATAGTCGGGGCGAACGCAACAGGGTTTCCCTCGGACCTCCTCATTATAGCCTCGCGGGAGGGATAATTCAATCGGAAAAGGTGTGATATAATCATTTCATTCATCCCGTCCCGGAGGTTTTTCCATGGCACGACTATTCGGTACCGATGGTGTTCGAGGTGTGGCCAACCAGTATCCCCTGACGGCTGACATGGCTTTCCGGATCGCCCAGTCCGGGACCCGCCACCTGCTCCTCAACCACAAGAAGCACGATCGGCCGATCTTCGTCGGCAAGGACACCCGCCTGTCCGGCGACATGCTCGAACACGCGGTGGCGGCCGGCATTGCCTCGATGGGGGCCGAAGCCCGCCTTCTCGGCGTGGTTCCGACGCCCGCTGTTGCCTTCATTACGCGCGAAATGCAGGGCCTTGGCGGAATCGTCATCAGCGCTTCCCACAACCCCTTCCAGGACAACGGCATCAAAATTTTCGGCGCCGACGGATATAAAATATCAGACGCTACGGAAGACGCCATCGAGAAGGATGTGACCGGCTCCTCCTCGTTCAGTCTTCCGACCGGGGAAAACCTGGGCTGCGTGACGATCGATACGACCTCGGCGCAGTTCTGGCTGTCCCATCTCGCGAAGATTCTCGGCGACTCCCACGGGGCGAAACGCCTCAAGGTCGGCCTGGACCTGTCGAACGGCGCCCTGGCTCCCTGGGCCGTGAAATTCTTCACCGATCTTGGCTTCAGCGTCGATGCGATCGGCAACTCTCCCGATGGCCGGAATATCAATGCGAACTGCGGATCGACGCATATCCAGCACCTTGTCGAGATGATGGGACGCGAGCATTTCGACGTCGGCTTCGCCTTCGACGGAGATGCCGACCGGGTTATCGCGGTGACGAGCCAGGGTGACATCATCGATGGCGATTATATACTGGCTATTACAGCAAAATATCTGAAACAGCAGGACAAACTACCGGGCAACTCGCTCGTCACGACCGTCATGAGCAACCTCGGCCTCGATCTGGCCATGAAGGGCCTCGACATCAAGGTGCTCAAGACGAAGGTCGGCGACCGGTTCGTTCTCGAGGAGATGAAACGCACCCAGACGATCGTCGGCGGCGAACAGTCCGGCCACATCATCCTGTCCGATTACGCCACCACCGGCGACGGTCTGCTGACGGCCTGCTTCATTCTCAAGATCATCCGCGACACCGGCGCTTCCCTGAAGGAACTCAGCGAAGTGATGATGAAGCTTCCCCAGGTTCTCGTGAACATCCGGGTCAAGAGCAAAAACTTCGAAACGGTTCCCCAGATCCAGGAGGAAATCAGGCATTCCGAGAAGAAGCTCGCCGGCCGTGGCCGGGTGCTGGTCCGCCCCTCCGGAACCGAGAACCTCGTGCGTGTGATGGCCGAAGGGCCTGACGAACGCGAGATCCGCCATCTCGTCGACGGGATCGCGAAGGCGATCTCGAATCATCTCTGCTGACGGCGAGACGGTGCGGATGATGCAAGAGCACGGCTCGATAAGACGCCTTTCGCGGCGGCTTGTCGTTCTCTTCGCCGCCGCTTTGTTGTTTGCGCCGGGGTGCGGTCGTAAACCGCAGGTCCCAGGCATGAATGGCCCCGGGAAGCAAGGGCTGGAATCTGCCGCCCAGGCTGGTCTGGCTTCCGGCACGACCTCGCCGGCAGGTGCCGGGAATGGTGCCGTCGCATCAGGCGGCGCGGTTCTGCCGGGCCGCGGCGAAACGCAGAAGGCACCCATGGCTCCCGCCGTCAGGCGCGAGTTCGAGCGGCGGTACGAAAAAGGCATCGAACTTCTCGAAAAGCAGGAATACGGCGAAGCATCACGCATTTTCGAGCAACTCCTCACCGAAAGTTCCGATCCGCAGGACGCGAGCATTGCCGCCTACTGCCTTGCCGAGATCTGCTTCCGGAACAAGTCGAATGTTCGGGCTCTCGAACTGTTCAAGGAAATCGTCGAGAAGTATC